>JAICSG010000697.1 GCA_025937035.1 Thermoanaerobaculia bacterium
AACGATCTGGGCCGGAAGAAGCCCTAAGGCGCCCCGAAGTCCTGCACCCAGAGCACCGTCAGGCCGACCGAATTGCGGCCCACGGCGATGCCCACTCCGAGGTCCCGGAAGGCGGGGTGGAGAATGTTGCCGCGGTGCTCGCGGCTCTGCATCCAGTTGTCCATCGCCTCGTCGACCGCGAAGGGCCCGCGGGCGATGTTCTCCGCCACGATATGCGGCGCGTAGCCGGCCTTGCGCACGCGGTCCTGGGGGGAGGTCTTCTCGGGAGAGAAGTGGTTGTAGTAGGAGCGCAGGAGCATGTCCTCGGCGTGCTTCTGCGCCGCCTCGTTGAGGCGGGGATCGAGCTTCAAGGGGGGCCGGCCGGCCTTGGCCCGCTCGGCGTTGACCCGGGCCAGCATGTCGGTCCGCGCCTTGGCGAGGTCGGAGAGGCCCACCGTCTGCCGGGCGAAGGACTCGCTCTCACGCCAAGCCAGGAAAAAGTCGTAGAGCGGTGTCCCCTTGAGGTCGCTGATGCCGATCCCCAACTCGTGGTAGTCGGGATCGGTCAGCAGCTTGTAGGCGTCGGGATTCTCCCGCTTGATCCAGGCGACCAGCGCGTCCGGGTTCTCCTTGCCCGCGACGAAGGCTTGGTGCCAGCCGTGGGCTTCGTAGCCGGCCTGGCGCAGGCGGTCCTGGATGCGGGGGATCGACTTCTCGTCGTACATCGCCCCCTCGTTGTCCCGCGCCTCCTCGGCGTTCTGCTGCGCCACCCGGTTGAGCGGCTCGCGGAGGTGCAGGGGGCCCGCTCCCGCCGCCGCCCGTTCCTCGTTGACGAGCTCCAGGAGCCGGTGGCGGATCTCGTCCGGAGTCGGAGCCGGCGGCCCCTGGAGGACCGGCGGGGGCTGCGTCAGCAGGAGGAACAACAGGGCGGTCAGGACCGGGTACATACCTTGCTACGCTCTGGGCGGATGAACGTCACGGTGCTCGTCAATCGCGGCTCGGGTACGGTCAAGAAGAAGGGCCTGACCGCGGAAAGCTTGCGGGAGCTTTTCCACAAGGCCGGAACCGAGGCGGACGTCCGGCTCATTCCCGGGGGAGAGATCTGCGACGCGGCCCGCGACGCGGTGAAGGCCGGGACCGAGGCCGTGGTGGCCGGAGGGGGGGACGGCACGGTCCGCGCCGTGGCCTCGGAGCTGGTGGACGGCGAGGTCCCGCTCGGCGTCCTGCCCCTTGGCACGCTCAACCACTTCGCGGGGGACCTCAAGATCCCCAACGACCTGGAGGCGGCGGCGCGGGTGGTCTCCGGGGGCCAGGTCCAGAGGCTCGACGTCGGCGAGGTCAACGGCGAGATCTTCCTCAACAACTCGTCCCTCGGCTTCTATCCGCCCATCGTCCAGGCGCGCGACCAGGAGATGCGGCGCTCGAAGCACGGCAAGTGGGTGGCGATGGCCATCGCCACCTTCAAGCTGCTGCCCAAGCTCCGCTCCCTCCACGTACGGATCTCGTCCGGCGACTGGCAGGTCGACCGCAAGACCCAGGTCCTCTTCGTGGGCAACAACGAGTACAAGCTGAACGCCTTCGCCCACGGGGCCCCCGACCGTACCGAGGACAGCGGCAACCTCTACGTCTATCTCACCCGCAGCCGCAGCCGGCTGGGTCTCGTCGGCCTGGCCCTGGCGGGATTAGTGCGCGACGTCAAGCGGGCTGAGAGCGTCGAGGACTGGCGGCTCCCCGAATTCAAGATCGAGGTGCGGCACAAGCGCGCCATCCCGGTCGCCTTCGACGGCGAGGTCAGCGTGCTGCGCTCCCCCCTCCAGTACCGGACCCGTCCCCGGGCGCTGCCGGTGCTCCTGCCGCCGGAGGAGCCGGAAGCTCCTCGTTGAGATAGCGCACGGCGCGGTCGAGCACCTCGTCCTTTCCCTCGCGGATCCCCTGGATCGTCGGCGTCACCGGTACGTCGGGGACGAGCCCGATCCGCTGGAGCTGGCGGCCGTCGGCGTGACGCACGTCGTGGCCGCTGAAGCGGACCGAGGGGATCCCCGGCAGGGAGAAGTAGGTGATGTCGCCGTTGGCCCCGGCGGTCTGCGAGCCGATGAACCGGGTGCCGTTCGCCGCCTCGAAGAAGAGGCCGGAGTGCTCGGCCTGGCTCACCGTCCGCTCGTCGATCAGCATCACGGTGCGACCGGTATATCGGGAGACCGGGGCGTCCGGGAGCCGCTGGGTGAACTCAAAGCCCTGCGACTCGTCCTGATCCAGGCCGGAGAGCAGCCGGCGGCGGAAGAGCGGCCCCGCGGTCGCCCCACGGGTGTTCAGGTGCGGAGTGATCGGCCAGGCGGTGCCGTTGGGATAGCCACGCATGTCGAGGACGATCGCGCGCGTGCCCTTCAGCCGCTCGAACATCCCCTCCACCTCGGGGATGGTCAGACGGGTGAGGTCCGCGTAGCCGAGGTTGCCGGAGAGCACGCGGACGGTCTCGCCCTGGGGGCGCGGAGCCCACTTCTCCCGCTTCAGACGGACCTCGCGCACCCGGTCCTGCGGTCCGCGCACGGTCAGCACGAGCTCCGTTCCGGCCGCGCCGGAGAGCAGGTGGTCGGCGACCTTGCGCGCATCCCGGCCTCGGTCGAGGCGGCGAAGTAGCGCCGCAGGGTCGCGTCCCGCGCCGCCACCGGCTCGCCGTCGAGCGTCAGGATCACGTCCCCGATCTGGAGGCCGGACGCCTTCGTGGGCTCGCCCACCTCCGTGATCACCCAGGAATTCTCGATCCAGCGGATCGCCACCGGCGCGGGGATCTGGCCGTAGAGGGAGTCGAGCGCGGGGTTCCCCGTCAGGCTGACGTGGCCGTCGTTCGCCCGCGCCGCCATCTCGGCCATCGTCAGGGCATACTCCCGGCCGTCCCGCGCCGTTTCCATGCGGGCGATGAATTCGGGCAGCACGGCGTCCCAGTCGCCGGTCAGGTGGAGATAGGGGAAGAAGTAGTGGAAGACGTTCCAGAGCTTGAACACGGCGAGCAGCCGGTATTCGGGGGCGGGATCGGTCATCCCGTCGTAGCTCGGATCGCGCCGCCAGACCGCGTCCGGCAGGGTCGCGGCGGAGCCGGCCGGCGGCTTCGGCCAATCCTCGCGGAGCAGCCGGAGCGCCGCTCCTTCCAGGGCGGAATCCCCGGCGTCCGGCGGGAGCTCG
>JAICSG010000363.1 GCA_025937035.1 Thermoanaerobaculia bacterium
ACGGATTTCGGCGCGATCGTCGAGGAGGAGCGGACGTTCGGCGGCTATACGATCCCCTCGCGATTGCGGGTGGGGTGGTATATCGGCTCGGACCGCTTCGAGACGGAGGGGGAGTTCTTCCGGTGTACCGTCGACGAGGCGGAGTATCGGTAGGCACGCGCCGATGTAACATCCTTCCTCCCACCTCGCCTATGAGGGCAGGAGGATTGATCCAATGCGTCGGATTCCGTTCTTTCTTTGCGTGTTTTTCGTCGCCGCCATGGCGGCGGCGGCGCCCTTGACCGTCGTCAACGTCTCGGCGCCCGACATCAACTGCAAGCTCGATCCGTCCTGCAAGATCGTGGTGAACGACAGCACGGCCAACTTCACCCTGCCGGGCACCACGGGCAACGCGTTTCTGCAGACGCGGACCTGGCCGGTGGGGAAGCCCGGCACGGTGGGGGCGGGAAAATATGTGTACGAGTACCGGCTGGACCTCACGCATCTCACCGGGGTCACGGCGCAGGGCTGCGTGACGCAGCTCAAGATCACCTTCGGCCCCGTGGTCTCGCTGAATTACGACGGCGCCGGCGGCACCGAGCAGGTGTTCGTTACCACCGGCGGCGGCTTGGGCACGGTGGCGCCGTCGTCGGTGGACAAGACGGGGAACGTGGTCACGTTCAATTTCGCGACGCCAGTCTGCTCAGGCTCGTCGCCCGGGCACGGCCAGACCTCGTATTTTTTCGGGCTGTCCTCGAACCGGACGGCGCGCGCGGTGACGGCCACCGTGGCCGCCACCGCGGGAGGTCCGCTTTCCTTGAACGCGCGGGCGCCGCAGCTCTTCATCCTGCCGCCGCCGCACAGAAAAGCGGCCAGGCCGCCGGGCCGCTGAGCCGCTATTCCACCTTCGAGTCGTGATCGGCCCAGACGAGGCCGGACATCACCTTCGGCAGGAACCGGGTCGACTTCGCGGGCAGCATCTGGCCGCCCGCGATCGCCCCGGCGAATTCCGCCGGCTTCATCGGCGGCAGCCAGATCCCCGTGCCGAGCTCGCCGGAGGCCACCTGATCCCAGAGGACGTCGGGGTCCGAGCGGTAGATGACGGTGCCGTTCGTGGAGGCCTCCGGCGGCAGGCCGAGCGCTTTGAGGATGGTCTCCTGGAAGATCTCGACCGGCAGCTTGGGAGCCCCTGGATCGAGGTGCCAGATCTCGCTGGGGCCGCCGTGTGTCCAGACGCCGATCGCCGGCTGCGGCGCGGCGGCCACCGCGCGCGCGAAGTCCCAGCCTCCCGAGCCCTGGAAGGGGTGCGTGGAATGCGGCACCCCCATCAGCCTGGAAAGATCGACGGGGTCCTGGAAGGCCCGGTGGATGGGATCGATCGTCAGGGCCGGGGAGTCGAGGCTGGTGATCACCGCCAGCTTGGCGGCGGCGGCGGTGTCCGGCTCCGCGTGGTGGCTCTGGGCGAAGCGCTGGCCGACCTTGTAGCGGTGGTGGCCGTCGGCGATGGCGGCCGGCACGTCGAGCGTCTGGCGGTAGAGGGCGATGCGCGCCGGATCGTCGATCCGGTAGACGACGTGGAAGTGGCCGTCGGCGTCGCGGTGGCGCGCGAGCGGGGTGGCGCCCTGAAGGTCCTCGCGCAGCAGGGCGTCGAGCCTGCCGCCATCCTCGGAGAGGATGAGGGCGGGCTCGAGGTCGGCGCCGGTGGCCTCCAGCAGGGCGGTGCGGTCGGCGATCGCCTTCTCCAGGGTCTGCTCGTGGGGACGGATCACCGTCGGGTCCTCGTAGCGGACGAGGCCGACGAGGCCGAGCCGCTGGCCGCCGTTCGCCAACTCGATCACGTAGGGGTAGATCGCCGGCCGGGGGTCGCGCTCGATGATCCCCTCGTGCAGCCAGCGGTGGTGGAGGGCCGCGGCGAAGCGGTAGGGGTCGCCCCCCTCGGGCGCCACGGGTCGGGTGAGGTGGACGAATTGATACGGGGACTGGGTGTGGAACCGGTCCCGCTGGGCGTCGTTGATCTGGTCGTACGGCGGCGCCGCCAGCTCCCCGGCATCGCCGGCGCGCGGCGTATAGTGAAGCCCTTCAAAAGCGTAGAGACGCATCCTTACCTCCGGGGTGGGAAGGCCTGACCCGTTTCAGGCGGGAACGTATTCTATCCAGCGGGAGGCACCGCCGGGTGCGCCAGGGCCGTCCGGACGGCGACGACGATCCGTTCGGCGAGCTCAGGCCGGCTGAGGCGCTGGAATTCCGGCGTCTCGGCGTCGAGCAGGGCGTAGGCGCGGATGATGTTGCGCAGGTGCCAGTCGCTCAGGGCGTTGAGCTCCTGCCGCAGGAGGTCCTCCCCCTTCAGGTAGACGGAGAAGGGGTCGAGGACGGCCTGGGCGGGCGGCGGTGGCGCGGGGCCCCAAGGGTCGGGGGCCGGGCCGTCGTAGGCCGGCTCGGGAAGGACCACGGGCCTGGGCGGGCGCACCGGATCGAGGGTCCGCGCGAGAGCCCCCTCCAGGTAGATCTGGGTCAGGCCGGTGGCCCAGTAGAGGAGAGCGTCGCGATCGGGCTGCCGGGTCTCCCGCCGCGAGCGCAGGATCGGCGAGCCGTCATCCGGCAAGAACTCGATCCAGCCCTCCCATCCGCCGTCCGGGGCGGAACGGCCACAGACCCGCGCGGTGTAAAGGGCGCTTCCGGACGCGCTCAGCGGCTCCTGGAACTGCACGAGCACCTCGGCCATGGTTTTATCCTCCGCGAGAGGACCGGCTGGGAGACCGGCTCGCGCGGGAAAGGTGCAATTCCATTGCCAGGAAGCGGGGCCCTCAGATCTCCCCCCACAGCCACCGCGCCACCGCCATCCGGCGCAGGGTGTAGCGCACCTCCCGCTGGTAGCCGCGGGTCCGGACGCCCGGGTGCCAGCTCCTGGGGCGGGGGAGGGAGACGGAGAGCTCGGCGGCCTGGCGCTCGGTGAGGCCGGCGGCCGAGCGGTGGTAGTAGTGGCGGGCGGCGGCCTCGGCGCCGTAGATTCCCTCGCCGAATTCGGCCACGTTGAGGTAGATCTCCAGGATCCGCCGCTTCGAGAGGTCAGCCTCGAGCTGCTTGGTGAGGATCGCCTCCTTCACCTTGCGCAGGGGGTTGTAGGAGCCCGAGAGCCAGAGGTTCTTGGCCACCTGCTGGGTGATCGTCGAGGCGCCGCGCGGCAGCGACTTCCGGTCCCAGGCGTCCTGGAGGGAGGCTTTGATCTCGGCCTCGTCGAAGCCGCTGTGGGAGAAGAAGCGCATGTCCTCGTTGACCAGGACCGCCCGCTTGAGGTTGGGGGAGATCCGCGAGTAGGGGACCCAGGTCCATTCGACCTTTTTCTTCGGCCCGAGGATGCCCCAGCCCCGGTATTTCTCGATGAAGGCGGTGGTGGTGGGGTGGGCGTGGGTGAGGACGGCGACGTCCGGCCAGGTGACCACCTCCCAGACGAGGTAGACGCCGAACAGGCCGAGCAGCCACAGGAAGATCTGCTTACGGCGCCCCCGGGGCGCCCCGTAGGAAAGGTCGTTCATGGGTATTGCAATCCTATCAGGGGAGGCCCCGGGAATGGAGGTGGCTCGGGATTTGCTATGCTTTTACGGCATTGATGGCGACGCCTGTTCCCGATAGGAGCCTGCGATGACGCGCACCCTGGTATCTCTCCTCGCCTCGCTCGTCCTGATCTCGTTGACCCTGTCCTCCCCGGCGGAGCTCGCCGCGGCGGGGACCTGCGACCGCTCGGGGTGCGGGCGCGCCGAGTGCGCGACCCCCGCGGCACCGGTCCCCTCGGACCGCTGGGGCGGGCTGCGGCCGGTGGGCGGCTATACGCTCTGCACCAGCGGAGCCGCCTTCTGCACGGACTCGACGGCGTTCATCGAGTCCCAGCAGGCCTACTGGTCGTTCCCCTGGTTCATGTCGGTCGACACCGAGAACCAGTACCTGTTCATCGCCCTGGCGCACGGGCTCCAGGTATGGGACGCGCACAGCGCCATTCCACAGCCGGTCTCGCAGCTCTCCTTCACCGCCTTCCCGGTCTGGAGCGTCAATCCGGAGATCAAGTGGCCCCTCCAGGACGTGGACGCGCCGGCCGGCGTGGACGACGAGGTGGCGCTCGCCGGGGTGTCGAGCATCGGGATCGCCATCGTGGACCTGGCGGACAAGACCAGCCCCAAGCTCGTCTACCAGAACTACGGCAAAGAGGGGACCCAGGTCTATGCCGCGACGCTCGGCGGCCGGCGCTACGCCTTCCTGGCGGCGGGGAGCGCGGGCCTGTTCGCCTATGACATGACCCAGGCGAAACTCTACGACCGGTGCTCCGAGGAGGTGCCCAACACGGGCTCCTCCGTGCAGTGCCCCGGGGTCTACCGGGGGCGGATCGGCACCCGGGCGTCGAGCTTCCTGGACGGCGTGGATACGTTCGTGGTCTCCGGCGGCGGCTCCTCCTGGGGCGTCGAGGTCTGGGACCTGGGAAATCCCGCCAGCCCGCAGCTCAGGCTCTCGGCCCTGAACGACCGGCCGGTCTACGGGGTCGCCCTCTGGAAGCAGGGGACCGCGTACTATCTCGCCGCGCGGACGGTGGATGGGAGCGCGCACCACCTGTCGATCTACGACGTGAGCTGCATCGCCAGCTCCTCCTGCTCCGGGCTGGGAGCGCCCCTCTCCGTGGGCGTGTACGACGGCCAGGGCACGGATTACCTCGACTTTTCCCGCAGCAACGGCACGCCGTTCCTCTATCTGGGGACGGACAACCGCTGCGCGGGCGGCACCCAGCACGAGTGGCTGCTCGACGTGAGCAGCCCCGCGGCGCCGCAGGACATCTCGCCGTTCAACTACTGGGGCTGGTACTACCGGGGCGGGCCCACGGGCTTCAACCTGGTCGCCCCCCGCTCGGGCAAATTCGTGGGGGACTTCTTCTATCGGGCGGCGCTGTCGATCTTCGACGTCCACCAGCGCACCGGCACCACCGGCGGCGGGGGCTCGGCGATCGACGTGACAGGGCCGGATTCCGGGCTGACGGGGACTCCGTATTCGTTCACCGCGACTGCCACGGGATGTACGCCGAGCCCCAACGGCTGGACCTGGAGCACCGGCGGAGGC
>JAICSG010000997.1 GCA_025937035.1 Thermoanaerobaculia bacterium
TCGGCCAGGACCTTGTTCGCGTCCGGCTTCCAGTTGGCCGTCACCTTGTTGCGGCTGGCGTAGTCCACCGCGAAGTTGAGGAAGGCGTTGCGGGCCAGCAGGAACTGCTCGAAGGGGGAGAGCTCCTGGTCCTTCACGATCACGTCCGGCGTGATGCCGCCGCCGCCGTAGACGTTGCGGCCGAGATCGGTGTGGAAGACGTCCTTGGGATCGACCGGCTTGCCGGTGACCTCGGGCGAGCCCGCGTCCGCGTGGGTGTAGTAGTCGAAGTAGGAGGTGTAGTCGCGCTGGATCAGGCGGCCCGAAGGGGTGTAGTACTTGGCCGTGGTCAGCGCCAGGCCCGCCCCGTAGGAGAGGTTGTACACCGTCTGCACCAGCCCCTTGCCCCAACTCGGGGTGCCCACGATGAGGCCCCGGTCGTGGTCCTGGAGGGCGCCGGAGAGGATCTCGGAGGCCGAGGCCGTCCCCTCGTTGACCAGCACCACCACCGGCGCCTCGAGCGCCGGATACTTGCCGTCGGCCCGGTAGCTCTGGAACGAGTCGCGCGTCCGGCCCTTGGTCTGCACGATCATCGACCCCTCGGGGAGGAACTGGTCGGCGATGTCGATCGCCTGATCGAGCAGGCCGCCGCCGTTGTTCCGCAGGTCGAGGACGAGCTGCTTCATGCCGGAGCCCCGGAGCTTCTCGATGGCGTCGGCCATCTCCTTGCCGGAGCCGCGGGCGAACTCGGTGAGCTGGATGTAGCCCGTCGTCGGGTTGAGCATGTAGCTCTGGCGGACGGTGGTCTGCGGGATCTCCGCCCGGGTGACCGACATGGTCAGAGGCTGGGGGAGGCCCCGCCGGGTGATGCTGATCTTGACCTGGGTCCCCTTGGGGCCCTTGAGCTTGCCGACCGCCTCGTCGAGGGTCATGGTCTCGGTCGGCTCGCCCTCGATGGTGCTGATGACGTCCCCGGCCTGGATGCCAAGCCGGGCGGCCGGCGTCCCCTCCAGCGGGGAGATGACGGTGAGCTGGCCGTTGCGGACGCCCACCAGGATGCCCAGCCCGTAGAAGCTGGTCTGCTGCTTCTCGCGCATCCCCTCGTAGGCTTCCGGATTCAGGAAGGCGGTATGGGGATCGAGCGAGCGGAGCATGCCGTTGACCGAGGAGTAGACGAGGTCCTTGTAGCTCACCTCGGCCCCATAGCGGTCGTGCTCGAGATTGATCAGCTCGGTATAGAGGCGCAGGGAATCCCGCGTCTCGTCCGTGACGGCGAGGAGCCGGTCGCCCAGCAGACCGCCGAGCGCCAGAGCGAGAGTGAAGAGTGCGATTGCTGCGATGCGCCAGGAACGTCTCATGGGCATCAGTGTACCATCCAAGGGGAGGCCGCGCCCCCTGCCCTCACTTGACTTTGCCGGCCCCCTGGTCTGATGATCGGGGGTCTGGAGGCTCTCAATGGGCTCGCTGGGTCTACCCGAAATCGCGTTCATCGTCCTCATCGCCCTCCTCATCTTCGGTCCCAAGAAGCTCCCCGAGATCGGGCGCACGCTGGGCCGCGGGATGGCCGAGTTCCGCCGGGCGACGGACGAGCTCAAGCGGTCGATCAATACCGAGCTGGCGCTCGACGAGAGCCCCGTGCCGCCGGTGCTGCGGACCCGCCGGATCGAGGACCCCGTGGAGCCCGCGGTGCCCGCTCCGATCCCGGGCGAGGCCCCGCAGCTCACCGAGCCCCGGTCAGCCGGGTTCCCCGTCGCGGCCGAGCCGCTCGCCGAGCCTGTGGCCGCCCCGGTGCCCGCCGCGTCTGAGCCCGTCGCCGCGCACGTTCCGGATCTGCCGGAGCCCCCCCGCTGAGCCTTTCCCTGCTTCCGGACCCCCTTGACGGATGACCCCCTCCGATCCGACCCCCGAGCCGCGTCTGACCGCCAGCCAGGAAGAGCTGACGCGGATGTCGCTCATGGAGCACCTGGAGGAGCTGCGCAAGCGCATCGTCTGGTCGGTCCTCGCGATCGGCATCGCGTTCATCCCCTGCTGGGCCTACTACCGCGAGATCTACAAGTTCCTGGTCGCGCCCCTGATGCGGGTCACTCCCCCCGGCTTCAAGCTCTCGTACCTGGCGATCACCGATCCGTTCATCCTGTACTTCA
>JAICSG010000777.1 GCA_025937035.1 Thermoanaerobaculia bacterium
CGGCCCCTCGACCTCTCCACCCATGAGCCGCCGGTGGTGGTGATCCCCACCGAGAGCTGGAACAAGCTGACCCGCAAGGCGCTGCGGTTCGGCATGACGCTCTCCCCCGACGTGTTCGCCGTCCATCTGAGCGCACTGGAAGGGAACGACGCCGAAGCGGAGACCCGGAGCGTCGAGAGGCGCTGGCGGGAGGACGTGGAGAAGCCGGCGCGGGAGGCGGGCCTGCCGCTGCCGCGGCTGGTCTGCCTCCAATCCCCCTACCGGCAGTTTCTCGAGCCGCTGCTGGGCTTCACCGTCCGGCTGGAGCGGGAGCGCCCGGGCCGCACGGTGGCGGTCATCGTGCCCGAGCTGATCAAGGAGCGCTGGTGGCAATACGTGCTGCACAACCGGCGGGCGCGGCGGCTGCGCAAAGCCCTCCTGAAGCGGGGTGGATCGCGCGTCGTGGTGGTCGGCGTGCCCTGGCACCTGGAGGACTGAGCGGCCAGGGGTGAGGGTTTGTGGTAGTTTCCCGCCGCCATGAGGCGCCTCCTGCGGCTCGCGATCCCCCTGATTCTGATCCTGCTGATCGCGGGCTACCTTTATCATGCCTATTGGCCGCGGGAACGGGCGGCGACCCCCTCGGGGCTGCCGGCGCGGCTGCTCGCCTCGGGGGGGTATGGCGCCTGCCTGTGGGTCCCCTATCCCCATCAGAACCTGGGCAAGCTGGAGGGGGCGATCGACGATCCGGCGTCCTATCTGGCCGCGGCGGCCCGGGTGGCGGACCTGCCGGCGCCGGTGATGCGCTCGTTCGGCCCCTTCGCGGTGCCGCCGTCGAGCGAGATCGTGGCCTGCTCGGACCTCGACGGCGAGCGCTTCCTTCTGGTGGCGCGGGTCTACCCCGGCCTCGCCTCCGTGGCCCGGCTCTCCGGCCGCCTGGCGGACAACCCCTGGCTGCGCGGCGGCGACATCAAGGAGACCCACGCGGGGGACGACGGCCCGGAGGAGCGGGTCCTCCACGTCGCCTGGCGGGACGGCTACTGGACGGTGCGCCTGGGCGACGAGCCCGCCCTGCCCGCGGCGGGGAGCGATCCCGCCTTCCCCGCCAGCCTGGCGATCTTCCATCTGGGCGAGGACGTCTCGGACCTGCCCGCCGGGGACTATGTCCTCCAGCGCCACGGGGAGGATCTCGACGCCACGCTCGCCGGAGGCGCCGAGCCCCCGCCGCCGCCCGCCTTCACCCAGGGGACGGACGCCCCGGCCCTGCTCGCCGTGGCGGGCGCGGACTGGCCGGCCGACTCGGAGAAGCCGCTGCCGCCGGCGGCGATGCTGCTGTTCGACACCGACGGCGGCTTGAGCCTGGGTCCGCTGGGGCGGGTGCCCGGCCTCGCGATCCTCAATCCGGAGGGGGAGAAGCGTTGGGGGCTGCCGGCCAAGGGGCTGGGGGGATTGCTGGCGCAGAACCTGCCGAACGGGAATGTGGGCGGATGGAGCGTTGTTGCGCTCGACGACGCGAGCCTCGCGCGCGCGGAGGCTCTCGCGCCCCAGATCTCCGCGCTGGTGCCGCCGGCCGGGGACGGATCGGACGGGATGGTCCTGGGGCTCTGGCTGCGGCCCGGGCCGGCGCTGCGCCGGATCTCCCAGTTCCGCAAGGGGCTGGAGAAGTTCCCCCTGGCGGAGCGGCGGCAGGTTCAGCGCTGGCGGGACTGGGAGACCCTGCTCTCCCCCCTCGCCGCCTGCGAGCGGGCCTCGGCCGTGGCGAGCCGCTCGCCTTCCGCCTTCCTGCTCCGCCTGCGCGCCTGCAATTGACAGGGGCGGTTAAACTCTATAGCCTTCGCGTTTGCCCCGGTTGGAGGTCGATGGATGAAGATTTGGCTGGATCAGGTTCGTGACGAGCCTTTCAACTGGGACGAGACGCAGAGCGTTTCTCCGGAGACCCTGGACCGCCCCGAGCTGCTGGCCTTGAGCCCGGTGCGGTGGCGCGGCCAGGTGGTGTATGCCGACCCGGGATTTTTCCTCCGGGCGCGGCTCTCCTACGAGCAGACCCTGAGCTGCAATCGCTGTCTGACGCCGATCGTCGAGCCCACCGAGGCCGACGTCGAGCTGATGATCCTCGTGGACCCGAATCCCGAGGCGGAGAGCGAGCACTCGCTGCACGAGCAGGACCTGGGGCAGTTGACGGTCCCCGAGGAGATCCTCGAGACCGACCCCATCCTGATCGAGCAGCTTCAGCTCAACGTGCCGATGAAGCCGCTCTGCCGCGCCGATTGTAGGGGGCTCTGCCCCGACTGCGGCGCGGACTTGAACGCCGGAGCCTGCTCCTGCGCGGAGACCAGGGTGGACCCCCGCTGGGAGTCCCTCGCCGCGCTGAAGGGCCGGCTCCAAGAGACGAAGTGACAAGACTTTAAGGACCCTGTAGACCTGAAGAGGCTCGACGACCATGCCCAATCCGAAACGACGCCATTCCAAGGCCCGCCGCGACAAGCGCCGCGCGCACGACGCGCTGGCGCGCCCCGCCACCTCGACCTGCCCCAACTGCGGCGAGGTCAAGCTGCCCCACCGCGCGTGCCCCAACTGCGGGCAGTACCGCGGCCGGCAGGTGATCGAGGGCAAAGAGAACCTCTAGGTAGTCAGCGTCGGCGTCCCCGGTCCGTTGGCCCTCATCACCCCGGCCCTCTTCTCCCCGCCTCCCCCCCACCTGACGGGAGAAGAGGGAGAAAAGAGCCAAGCCTCTCTTGAAAGCTCCTCTCTCCCGTCAGGTGGGGGGGAGGCGGGGAGAGAGGGGTTGGGGAGTGAGGGTCAGCCCCGAAGGGGCGGCACTCTCCGGCCGGCAGTCTGACAAAGTAGATCTAATCCCTGAACCGGCCCA
>JAICSG010000539.1 GCA_025937035.1 Thermoanaerobaculia bacterium
CGGCGCAGCGGGCGACGGTGATCTGGCAGGTGGCGTCGTCCGCGGCGAGCACCGGCTCCGCCGCCCCCTGGCTCCCTTGGGGCCAGCCGGAGCTGTGGACCTCCACCCGGTAGAGCAGGTTGCCGAGGACCGTGGTCGAAGGGCGCCGCCGCGCCCGCAGGCTCCCTGGCGGGCGCGCGGTCAGGAGGGACTCCCCGGGGGCGTGGAGCTCGGCCTCGCCGGTGAGCGGACGCAGCTTCACCTGGGCCAGGGTGCGGGTGCGCGTGGTGGTGGTGGCGCCGCCCAGGGCCACCTCGCGCAGGCCGGGGTCCTGGACCGCGGTGACGAACCGTTCCCAGACGTCGAGATAGGCGAGGTACCAGCCGGGGGTCCGCGGCAGGATGGCGCCGGGGTAGTCCGGCTGCGCGGTATACGGCACCTCCTCCGGCCGCTCGCAGAGCACGCCACCCACGTAGTAGCGGCCGGCGCCGACCCGCAGATCGTAGAGGGTCCGCTCCGGCTCGCTCGCCGGTCTGCCGGCGCCGAGCTGGCCGTCGTGGCCGTGGCCGCTCCGGTCGTGCACGACGGGGCCTTCGACCTCGTCGCAGGGCCACCAGGCGAGAAGCCCCTCCGCGGCGCCCGCGAGCTGCCCGGGCGCGCGGGGTACCTCCCACCAGAGGACATCGCGGATCATGCCGTCGAAGCTCTGGGAGGGCTTGCGGCCGAGCAGGGTGGCGCCGATCAGGAACAGCGAGGGGAGGACGGCCAGCGGATGCCCCTGGGACTGGCTGACCACCGCCTGGCCGTCGACGTAGAGGGTGACCGCGGCGCCGTCATAGACCGCGGCGACGTGGCTGAAGCGGCCGGCGGGGAGGGGGCTCGGCGCGGTGACGGGCGCCACCATGCCGCTCTGCAGGAAGGCCAGCCGCCCCTGCGCGTCGACGGTGAGCTGGCAGGCGTCGTGCTCGCCGGTCCGGCTCTCGGCCATGCGGCTGAGGACGGTGCCCCCTCCGCCGCCGCTCCGCGGGGCGACCCAGGCCTCGAAGGTGAAACCCGCTCCCGCCGCTGGCACGGGCGGGTGGGGGACGTTGACGAAGTCGTCCCGGCCGTCGAAGGCGAGGGCCATGCGGGGGATGAGCGCGAACCCGGCGGCGCCGTGCGGTCCGCCCGCCGGACCGATCAGGTCGGCCGCCGTCGCCTCGGCGCGATCCGCGAGGATCTCCCCCTGGGCGTTCCAGTCGGCGTCGAGCTGCACGCGCCCCTGCTGCATCTGCACGCCGCTGTAGCGGCGGCTGGCGGGAACGCGGGAGAAATCCCCTTGCAGGCTGCTCTTCATCGCGCGCGGCGGCTCCTCTCAGGTGGCGAAGACGACCGCCGCCTCGTACCCCCAGCGCAGGTACTCGGCGATCGTGCCGGGGAGGTTGGCCAGGCGCTGGGGCTGGCGCAGGTCGTGGAAGACGCCGATCTCGGAGCCGTCCCGGGCCCCGGAGGTGATCTCCGCCGGAGTGCCGGTCGCGAGCTGCGCGTAGCCGGGCTGGCCGTAGAGGGTGGCGGTGAAGACCGGAGGCCGCGGCGGGCGCTCCCCGCCCGGCACGTAGCAGAAGCCGGTGCCGCCGGTGGTGGGATCGGAGACGCTCACCCGCGCGGTGAAGATCGTGCTCTCGGCCCGGAGCTGGCACACCCGGACCTCGCCGAAGACGGTGCAGCCGTCGAAGGTGGCCGGCGGCCCCGGGCTCTCGCCGTCCGCGCCGGCGACCGCCACCCCCGCGCCGCCGTCGAGGATGGAACGCTCGACGACGAGCGCCGAGATCACGGCCGGCAGCCGCAGGGGGCCGGCGATGCAGCGCACCAGCTCGACGGCGAGCTTCGGCAACGCCGCGCCGCCGGTGGCCGCGAGGCTGGACGCCGGACCTCCCTCCGGGCGGGGCGGGCGCAGCGTGCAGTCGGCGAGCCGCACCTTGGCGAGCCCGCCCGCGAGCACGATCCGGCCGTCGATCCACAACCCCTCCAGGACCAGGGAGGCCGGGCTCTCCCCGCCGCTCACCCGCGTCTCGCCGCGCAGGCAGGGACGCATGCCCTCGAGGGCCTGAATCGTCAGGCTCTGGCGCGGCGCCAGGCTCACCAGGGGCGGCAGATCGTAGGCTCCGTTGTCGGCCAGACGGATCACGGCGTGGAGGTGTCCGGCCGCCACGGCGAGGGCGGCCTCCAGGGTGGGGAAGGCCGGGGGGCGGTCCGCCGCGGCTTCGGCCGGCGCGTCCGCGTAGACGAAGGCCAGCCAGGTCCCGGGCCGGGGGAGCACCGCCGTCCGGCGGGCATAGGGGCCGCCTCCCAGGTCGTCGCTGAAGCCGTAGGCGTAGCTCACCAGCACCTCGTCCACCTCGATCCCGGCGGGGAAGGCCAGCCGCCCCAGGGCCGGATCGACCGCCGCCAGCACCCGCTGCTCCACCGGCGTGCCGTCCGGGCGCAGGTAGACCCGTTGGGGATCGGGCCGTTGCCAGTCCCCAAGATCGCAGAACAGCAGGGAGCGGAAGGGGAGGGGCTGGAGCGAGCCCTGCCCGCCCCGCGGGCGGACGAAGACGCGGAGCGCCGGGTGCCGGGGGTCCAGGAAGCGCGCTCCCGCGATCTCCTCGCCGGTCCAGAGGGCCCGCACCTCGTCGGCGAGGACGCGGCCGTCGAGCGGCATGGGCAGCCCGGAAGCGGGATCGGTCTCACCCGTCCGCGGCGGATTGAAGAGGGGGGAATCGATCCCGAACGGATGAAAGGTGTAGCACCCCTCCCGCACCCGGCGGGTGGCGGCGATCTCGACGGGATAGCTCGCCAGCCGCCAGAGGAAGAGCCCCAGCCGGGAGAGGTTGAACCGGCCTTGGCGTACGTCGACCGTGCGGGCGAGAGAGTCGAACGGCCCGTCCAGACGGTCGAGCGCCTCGGCGTGCCGCAGGTCCACCGTCCCGCCCTGGTGCGGCCGGACCTGGGTGAGGCACTGGGTCATCCCCAGCAGCCCGCTGGAGGAGACGGCCAGGGCGGGCCAGCCGGTGGCGCCCCGCGCGGCCGCGGCGAGCACGGCGGCCACTCCCTTGCGGCGGCGGTAGGCGAGAACGTTGCCGACCAGGGCGCGCTGGCTCCCCCAGTAGAGATCCGGGGAGTCGAGCCCGCGCACGCCCAGCAGGTCGGCGATGTAGGGGACCACCCAGTCGTCACAGGTCTCGATGAACCAGTCGTCGTAGAGGGCCGCGACATTGGTCTGGATCTCCTGGTATTCCCCCTGGAGGACCCCCAACAGAGCGCGCAGCGGCTCCCCTTCGGCCGCGTCGGCGATGCGCAGGAAGGCGGGCAGGAGATCGTAGAGGCCGTCCGGTTTCATCGCGCCTCCTCCTGCACCGTCAGCTCGTGGTCCTCCAGCTCCAGCCAGAGGAGCTCGGCGGGGACGGGCTCGCCCCCGGCCCAGACGCCGGTCCGGGCGGCCAGGTATTCGTTGAGCGCCACTGGTGATCCCTGCCTGTATAAGGCGTCGAGGTCGACGGCGAGCACTCCGGGCACGCCCTGGAGGACGGAGATCACCTGCGAGGCCGCCACCCCTTCGCCGAGCTGGCGCTCCGCCCGGCCGAACGCGGCCTCCAGGGCGGCGCGGGCGGCGCGCCGGAGGCTGGAAGGGGAGGAGGGACCGGCCGGGAAGAGCGACGCCTTGAGGCGGACCGGCGCGGACCGGTAGGAGCTCACTTTCACCGGCTGGCCGGCCCCTCCCTGTCTGCGCAGCGCCTCCAGGAGCGCCGCGCGGTTGGCCGCCGGGACGGGCTCCCCGCCATCGCCCACCACCGTCACCAGGATCATCGGTCCGGGAGAGGTCCGGAGGGGGGTGGCCACGGCCGCCGCGATCCCCGGGAAGGCACGGGCGAAGTCGCCGTAGTCGGCCAGCGAGAC
>JAICSG010000561.1 GCA_025937035.1 Thermoanaerobaculia bacterium
CCGTCGCCCAGGAACTGGTTGATCGTCCCCTCGTAGCGATGGACCTCGCCCAGCGACAGCTCGAAAAACCGGTTGAGGAGGACGTGCATGGTCTCCGCGCCCAGGCGGTCCGCCAGGGCCGTGGAGCCCACCAGGTCACAGAAGAGGACCGTGACCTGCTTACGCTCCCCTTCGAAGGCGGAGCGGGACTGGAGGACGCTCTCCGCCAGGTGCGGCGGCGTGTAGCTCTGGGCGGCTGGCGCGGCGCGCGCGGGCGCGGGCTCACTGGGGGCGCTCGCGGAGGCCGGGGGCGCCGGGGCCGCCGCGAGCGGCGCGCCGCAGGAGCCGCAAAACTTGAAGCCGGGGGGGAGCTCGGCGCCGCACTGGGAGCAGACCGGCGCCAGCTTCGACCCGCACTGGCCGCAGAACTTCATTCCCGCGGGGTTGTCGAACTGGCAGTGCGGGCAATTCATGGCTCTGGCCTGATCCGGGTTGTGCTCAGTCTAACACCTCAGAGGAGGATGAGGGCCACGCCCGAGGCCATCAACGCCACGGCGCAAAGCTTGCGCAAAGTCACCGCCTCGCCGAAGACGGCGCGGCCCAGCACCACCGCCATCAGGTTGCCGACGCCCCGCTTGACCGTCTCCACCACGCTGACCAGGATGACCTTGAGGGCGACGAGCTGGAGCCCTAGGGCGAGGGTGCTGGAGATCAGCGCGAGGAGGAAGGGCCCCCACCCCTGGCGGATGCCCGCCAGCTCGCCGAGCCGCCCCTGGACGGCCAGCGCCGCCAGCGATCCGAGGGCGATGCCGGCGCACAGGACGAGCCCATGGAACGGCGGGTTGGCGTGCCCCACCGCCAGCTTGTCGAGGGGGATGGTGCAGGATATCAGGAGCGCCGTGCCGGCCATCAGCCAGGCGCCGGGCTGCGCCGCGGCGGCGCGCCAGAACGGCCGGCCGGACGCCGCGTCCCGGGCCGGCAGGTTGAGCCAGAAGGCCCCGGCCACCACCAGCACGATGCCCAGGAGGGCGGCGGCCGGCGGACGCTCGCCGAGCAGCAGGAAGCCCAGCAGGGTGGTGAACACGGGGGTGAGCGAGAGCAGCGGCACCGTCACCGAAAGCGGCGAGATCCTCACCGCCTGAAGGAAGGTGAGGTTGGCCACCAGGTTGAGCAGCACCGAGCCCAGCGCCGGCAGCCAGTATCCCGGCGTCACGGCGACTCCACCCTGGAGGGCGAGGAGGCCACCGAACAGCGGTACCGAGGCCACCGCCAAAAGCACCACCATGGGGACCGGGGCCAAGTGGCGGACGAGCACCTTCCGGAACAGGTCGAATCCCGAGGAGGAGAGGCTCGCGGCGAGCAGGACGAGCAACGGGCCGAGGGCGACCGTCATCGCTCAGGAATCCATGAGCTGGCGGACCATGCGGTCGAACCGGTCGCCGGCGAGCGCCACGGTGTCGAGCACGTTGGGGTCCAGCTCGTCGGGGTCGTCCTCGATCTCGTCGAGGTCGGCCTCGGAGCCGTAGCCGAGCATCCGGTGGCGCTCGCGCACGGTGGTCGAGAGGTAGATGGCGAGGGCGCGGTAGAAGCGGGCGGCGAAGCCGAGGTCGCGCCCCAGCTTGTCGGCCAGGACGGGCTTGGGGATGGCGAAGACCGTCGAGTCCTCCAGCCCGCGCACCGTGGCGGACGGGGGGCGGGCGTCGACGAATGACATCTCGCCCACCATCTCGCCGGCATTGAGGCGGGCGATCTCGCGCTCCTGCCGCCCGAGCAGGACCGACAGGCGCCCGTCGAGCAGGATGAACAGCGCGTCGACGGGCACCCCTTGCTGGATCAGCGCGTTCCCCCGCGTCACAGAGCGCTTGCGCCCGGTGGCGATCATCCACTCGACATCCTCGTCGTTGAGCTGGCCGAACAGGTACAGGACCTTTCTCATGGCGGCGGTCTCCGGGCTAGGCGATCTGGCGCGCCGCGAGCTGGGCGAAGACCCCGCCGCGGCGCAGCAGCTCCTCGTAGGTGCCCACCTCGACGACGCGGCCGGCCTGCATCACGTAGATGCGGTCGGCGTTGACGATGGTGCTCAGCCGGTGGGCGATGACGATACGGGTGGCCTTCAGCCGTTCGAGGCTGCGGCTGACGATCTCCTGGGTACGGTTGTCGAGGGCGCTGGTGGCCTCGTCGAAGAGGACGATGCGCGGCCGGTGGACGATCGCCCGCGCGATCAGCAGCCGCTGCTTCTGGCCGCCCGAGAAGGTCTCTCCCCCCTCGCTGATCACCGTGTGCATGCCCATGGGCATGGCCTTGATGTCCTCCTCCAGCCCGGCCATGCGGGCCGCCTCCCAGGCGTCCTCCAAGGTCAGGTTGGAGTTGCCGACGATAGTCGTGAAGATGTCTCCCACCATCGGGCGGCCTGACTGCAGGACGACGCCGAGCTGCCGCCGGACCGACTGCGGGCTCAGCGAGGCGAGGTCCTGGCCGTCGAAGTAGATCGAGCCGGAGGTGGGCTGCTCGAAGCCGAGGATCAGCCGCAGGCAGGTCGACTTGCCGGCGCCGGAAGGGCCCACCAGAGCAATGAATTCCCCCGGACCGGCGCGGAACGAGACGCCGTCCAGGATCAGTGGCCCTTCGCCCGGGTAGCGGAACGACACGTGGCTGAGCTCCACCTCGCCCGTGAGGTCGCCGGCCTCGGCCTTGGTGGCGTCCACCTCTGGGATCTCCTGGAGGATCGGTGACAGGCGCTCGTAGAGAGGGATGATGGTGAGCACGGAGGAGAAGACCCCGATCATCCCCAGCGCCGCGGCCAGGAACTGGCCGAAGGCGGCGTTGAAGGCCAGGAAGTCGCCCACCGGCAGGCTCGCCTCGGAGTAGAAGCCCATCATGGCGAAGAGGGCGAGCGAGGTCACCACGCCGTAGGAGGAGCTCACCGTGGTCTGCACGTTGGCGATGCGCTGGGCCCGGATGGTGAGCTCGCGCTGCTCGGCGAAGCGCTGGGCCCACAGGGCGAAGGCGCGGGGGACCGCCCCGCCCACCCGCAGCTTGGCGATGCCGGCGAGGAGCCCGAAGAGCAGGCTGGAGACCGTGCCCTGGATCCGCAGCAGCTCGCGCTGCCGGCGGACCTGGAGCCAGACCAGCAGCATGGTCGTCGCTACCAGCACGATCACCAGGCCGGTCGCCAGGAGCGCCAGGCGCCAACTGTAGTAGAAGAGGAGGGCGAAGCTGAAAAGCGAGAAGATGGCCGCCAGGACGGACGTCACCACGTTGCCGGTGAGCAGCTCCCGGATGGTGTCGATCCCCATGGAGCGGTTCGAGAGGTCCCCCACCGAGTAGCGGCGGAAGAAGTCGGCCGGCAGCCCCAGCAGGCGGTCCCATACCGCGGACTGCACCGAGCCGTCCATCTTGCCCCCCAAGCGGAGCACGGCGATGCTGCGCGTGATCTGGAACACCGCGGTGGCGAGCGCGCCGACCATCAGCGCCAGCACCATCGGCAGGAGCTGGGAGCGGCTGGCCCCGGGGATCACACGGCCGAAGATCTCGCCGGTGATGATCGGCAGCAGCAGGCCGAGCAGGCCGCCGGCGACGCCCATCAGGACGATCGTGAGGAGGTCGGAGCGGCGGTCCTGGAGCGCCAGCCGCGCCAGGTCCCAGGGGGAGACCGCCCGGTCGGGCAGCGGCGGATAGAACATGTAGGCCTCGCCGCTCAGGGTCTCCGCCGTGGCCGCGTCGACCGGCTTGCGGACCCCTTCCACGGGGTCGACGAGCTCATAGCTGCGCGGCGAGGCGGGCAGCAGGGCCACCGCGCGGTGCTGCCGCTGCTGCTCGTCG
>JAICSG010000282.1 GCA_025937035.1 Thermoanaerobaculia bacterium
CGGCCAGTACGTCTACCTGCGGGAGGCCTACTCGCCGCTCTGGGGCTTCCTCTACGGCTGGACGCTCTTCCTGGTGATCCAGACCGGCACCATCGCCGCCGTGGCGGTCGGCTTCGCCCGCTACCTCGGCGTCCTCATCCCCCACATCGGGCCCGAGGACTGGATCGTCCGCCCGATCGACCTCTCCTCCAGCTACGCCATCAGCCTGTCGGCCCAGCAGCTCGTGGGGATCGTGATGATCCTCTTCCTCACCTGGCTCAACACCCGCGGCATCCACCTCGGCAAGATCATCCAGAACACCTTCACCTCGGCCAAGACGCTGTCGCTGATCGCCCTGATCGTGCTCGGCATCCTGGTCGGCCGCAACGCCACGGCGGTCGCGGCCAACTTCTCGGACTTCTGGACGCCCCGCGACGTCACCCCGATCCAGTCGGACCTGTTCGGCGCGCCGGCGATCGCCACGATGGGGGCCTTCGGCCTCTTCATCGCCTTCTGCGTGGCCCAGGTGGGCTCGCTCTTCTCCTCGGACGCCTGGAACAACATCACCTTCACCGCCGGCGAGGTCAAGGAGCCGAAGCGGAACATCCCGCTCTCGCTGGTCGCCGGCACCGGCCTGGTGATCGGCCTCTACATCCTGGCCAACGTGGCCTACCTGTGCACCCTGACCCTCCACCAGATCCAGACCGCGCCGGACGACCGGGTGGCGACCGCCGCCCTGCAGGCGATCTTCGGTCCGGCCGGAGCGGTGATGATGGCCATCGCCATCATCATCTCGACCTTCGGCTGCAACAACGGCCTCATCCTGGCCGGGGCCCGGGTCTACTACGCGATGGCCCAGGACGGCCTGTTCTTCCGCCGCACGGGACGGCTCAACGCGAAGCACGTGCCGGCCTCGGGCCTGATCCTCCAGGGGATCTGGGCCTCGCTGCTGGTGCTGCCGCGCACCCGCGCGGTGGACGCCGCCACGGGGGCCGTGACCTACGGCAACCTCTACGGCACCCTGCTCGACTGGGTCATCTTCGCGGTGCTGATCTTCTACGTGCTGACGATCGCCGGGCTGTTCGCGCTGCGGCGCAAGCGGCCGGACGCGGAGCGCCCCTACCGGGCGTTCGGCTACCCCCTGGTGCCGGCGCTCTACATGGTGGCCGCGTCGGCCATCGCGCTGGTGCTGCTGGTCTACAAGACGAAGACCGCCCTGCCGGGCCTGGTGATCGTGCTGATCGGCATCCCCGTGTATTTCGCCTGGCGCAGGCCAGGCGCTTCCATACCGGCTCCGCCGGGAGAGACGAGGGCATGAAGCGCCGGACGGGCGTCCATCGTGGGCGCCCCGTGGCGGCGAGAACGATCTCGGTTTCTGACGCTCGATTCGCTTTGGAGGTGTAAACGATCCATGGCCAACCCTCTGTTCGCCAGAAAACCCCTCGCGCTGTTGCTGGAGGAGATGAAGGGTGAGAACCGGCTCCGCCGGGTGCTCGGCCCCGTCCAGCTCACCGCCCTGGGCGTGGGCGCCATCATCGGCACCGGCATCTTCGTGCTTACCGGTGTGGCCGCGCACGACAACACCGGACCGGCCCTGATGCTCTCGTTCGTGGTCTCCGGCCTCGCCTGCATCTTCGCGGCGCTCTGCTACGCCGAGTTCGCCTCGATGGTGCCGATCGCCGGCTCGGCCTACACCTACGCCTACGCCACCCTGGGTGAGCTGTTCGCCTGGATCATCGGCTGGGACCTGGTGCTGGAGTACGGGGTGGGCTCGGCGACCGTGGCCCACGGCTGGTCGCACTACTTCCAGGACTTCATAGGGATCTTCGGCTTCCACCTGCCGGCGGCCCTGACCAACGCGCCGTTCGACTTCGTCAATGGCCATTTCGTCCGCACCACCTCGACCATCGACCTGCCGGCGATCGTCATCACCGCCATCATCACCTGGATCCTGGTGCGGGGCATCAAGGAGAGCGCCAGCTTCAACGCCGGCATGGTGATCGTCAAGCTGGCGGTGGTCTTCTTCGTGATCGTCGTCGGCGCCTTCTACGTCAACCCGGCCAACTGGCACCCGTTCGCCCCCTACGGCTACGCCGGCATCAGCTTCTTCGGCCATACGCTCTTCGGACAGACCAACGCGGGCGGGCAGCCGATCGGCATGCTCTCCGGCGCCGCGATCATCTTCTTCGCCTACATCGGCTTCGACGCGGTCTCCACCCAGGCGGAGGAGGCCAAGCGCCCCAACCGGGACGTCCCCATCGGCATCGTGGCCTCGCTGATCATCTGCACCGTTCTCTACATCGCGGTCTCGGCGATCCTCACCGGCATGGTTCCCTACAACCAGATCGACATCAACGCCCCCGTCTCCGCGGCCTTCCAGCATGTCGGCCTCACCTGGGCGCAGCTCCTGATCTCGATCGGGGCCTTGACCGGCATCACCTCGGTGCTGCTGGTGATGATGCTCTCCCAGCCGCGCGTCATGCTCGCCATGGCTCGCGACGGCCTGCTCCCCAGGAGCTTCTTCGCCGCCATCCACGAGCGGTTCCAGACCCCCTGGAAGTCGACCATCCTCACCGGCTGCTTCGTGGCCCTGGCGGCGGGCCTGCTGCCGTTGCGCCTGCTGGCCGAGCTGGTGAACATCGGCACGCTGCTCGCCTTCGTCATCGTCTGCGCGGCGGTGCTCATCATGCGGCGCACCGATCCGGACGCCGAGCGGCCGTTCCGCATCTGGGGCGCCCCCGTGACGCCGATCCTCGGCATCCTCATCTGCCTGCTGCTGATGTTCTCCCTGCCGGTCGAAAACTGGCTGCGGCTGGTGGTCTGGCTGGCGATCGGCTTCCTCATCTACTTCGGCTACGGCCGCAAGCACAGCGTGATGCACAACTACACCGCCGCCGAGCTCTCCCGCTCCGGCGCCTCGCTCGCCGGGGCCACCCGGGTCGAGCCTCCGGGACCTGGGAAGTAAGGCCCCTTCATGCCCCGCGGCGAAGGGCGCCCCTCGGGGCGCCCTTTCCTTTTGGCACGAAAAAAGACCCCGCCATCTCGGCGGGGTTTTGGAGGAGGGAGGTTTGGAGAGGAGATTGTCTTGAGGTTTCCGTCTCCATCCATCTATACGGATCACCGGCCCGAAGTGTTTAGGCGGAGGCCCCACTTTTCTCCCGGACCGGGATAACATCAGGACAGCCGTCCTGCAAACGGCGAATGGCGCTACACGACACTGATTTCTTCTAAAAGAGGGCTATCTGTGAGCGAGCCGACCGGGGTGACGTCGACGGCAGCAGGCTGGACGTTCCTGACCAACCACGCGCACGTGCTCTTCTGCATCGCCCAGGATCCGGAGGTCCGGCTGCGGGACGTGGCCGCGCGGGTGGGGATCACCGAGCGGGCGGTGCAGCGGATCGTGACCGACCTGGAGGGGGCGGGATACCTGATCGTGTCCAAGGAGGGGCGGCGGAACCGGTACCGGGTCAACTACGAGCTGCCGCTGCGCCATCCGATCGAGCGCCACCGGAACGTCAAGGAGCTGATCGAGCTGGTGGTGGGGTCGCGGGGATGATCGTCGCCACCTGGAACGTCAACTCGGTCCGCTCCCGCCTGGAGCGGGTGGTGGGCTGGACGGAGCGGGCGCGCCCGGACGTGCTCTGCCTCCAGGAGATCAAGACCACCGACGACCTCTTCCCCCTGGAGCCCTTCACGGAGCTCGGCTACCACGCCGAGATCTTCGGCCAGAAGACCTACAACGGCGTGGCCATCCTCTCTCAGACCCCGATCACCAAGGTGGTCCGCAACCTGCCGGACGATCCCGAGGACGCCCCCCGGCGGCTGATCGCCGGGACGGTCAACAAGGTGCGGATCGTCAACGTCTACGTGCCCAACGGCCAGTCGCCGGAGAGCGAGAAGTTCGTCTACAAGATGGACTGGCTGGCCCGCCTGCGCGCCTTCCTGGAGAAGACCGCCAAGCCTTCCGACCCCCTGCTGCTGCTGGGAGACTTCAACATCGCCCCCGAGGAGCGGGATGTGCGCTACCCCGACCTCTGGCGGGGGCACATCCACTTCCATCCCAAGGAGCACGAGGCGCTCGCCCGCATCACCTCCTGGGGGCTCCACGACCTCCTGCGCAAGCATCACGAGGAGGGGGGCCTCTACTCCTGGTGGGACTACCGCCAGCTCGCCTTCCAGAAGAACAACGGCCTGCGGATCGACCTCATCCTGGGGACCAGGAAGATGCTCGACCGCTGCACCGGCGTCGAGATCTTCCGTGACGAGCGCAAGGGGGAGTCCCCCTCGGATCACGTGCCGGTCGTGGCAGCGATCAAATAGCCATCCACCGCGCCGACTCCCATCCCAGGTGGCCGTGGGCGTTGAACAGGCGGACGACCGGCCGCTCCCCCCAGTCGACCACGCTCAGGGTGGCGGGATCGAGGAAGAGGTGGCGGGCGGTGGCGAGAGGCGCGCCGAGGGCGGCGCAGAGCAGGGCCTTGATCGGCCCCACGTGGCTGACCAGGGCCACGTGCTCCCCCCGGTGGTCGCGGGCGAGGTCCTGGATCAGCCCGAGCATCCGCGCCTGAACCTCCGTGAGCGGCTCGCCCCCCGGCGGCGAGGTCCCGAGGTCGGCCTCCCAGCGGAGCAGGCGCTCGCGGTCGCGCTCCAGGACCTCGGCGCGGGTGAGCCCCTCCCACTCCCCGAACGACTGCTCGCGCAGGCGGGGCTCGATCCGCAGATCGACCTCGCGCGCCGCGGCGATCCGGCGGCCGGTCTCCCGGGCTCTCGCGAGCGGGCTGCTGTAGACGGCCCGCACGGGCAGGCGGGCCAGGGCCGAGGCCAGGAGGTCGGCCTGGGCGATCCCGGAATCGGCCAGCGGCTCGTCGCGGGCTCCCACGTAGCGCATCTCGCGGTTGGCGAGGACCTCGCCGTGGCGGATCAGGAGGAGCCTGAGAGGTGGAGCGCTCATGCGGTCGGGAGGCACTCTATACTGTAAGGACCTCCATGCGCCGGCTCAGCCTCCATCTTCTGGCTCTCCTCCTCGGGATCACCTGCGTGGTCTCGCCGGCCGCCCTGCGCGCCGAGGAGGGGCGGAGCGTCCCCGTCCGGCTCGTGAGCCCCCGGGCCGGCGCGACCCTCACCGCCGGCTCCACCGTGGAGCTGGAATGGGCCCCTCTCGCGGGGCTCGGAGAGGTCGAGGAGTGGGAGGCCTTCCTCAGCCTCGACGGCGGCCGGACCTATCCGGTCCGGATCACACCCCACCTCGATCTCGACCTCCGGCGGGTCCAGTGGCGGGTGCCCGACGTGGCGACGGAGTCGGCCCGGCTCCTCCTCCGCTTCGGCGACGAGCGCCGGGAGACCGAGCTCGAGCTGCCGCACCGCTTCGCGATCGTCCCGGCGCCGGTGCCGCCCCCGGTGGCCGGCCTCGCGCTCGCCCGGGTGGCCCCCTCCCGGGGTGAGCCGGCCCGGTCCGGTCACGCCGGCGTCGTCTCCTGGATGGAAGGCTCGCGCCGCGGCGGCTCCCTGCGACCGGTGGTCGCGGCCGTTCAGCCGGGCTTCCGGGAGCGGATCGCCCCGCCGGAGAGCCACACCCAGCCCGCGCTGCTCGCTTCCGGCCACTCTCCTCTCCCGCTGCCCCGGCCCGTCCGGGGAGGCTTGGCGCAGGCACCGCCGCCGCGCCGCCATACGCCGCACACCGCCTCCCCCCTCGCCTCGTCCGACATCCTCCTGCTGATTCAACGCCAGAACGAATAGACCGAGGCGCCGCCTCGCCTCGACGAAGCCGGTCCGCCCCTCAAGGGGTGGTCCGATCGCCCCTTCGTTCATGCCTGATTTGCGCAGGAGGAGCGCCCATGTCCCTTTTGCCCACAAGAACCCGTTTGGGCCTCGGATACCGTTTCTGAGGCCAATCCGCAGAGCCCCC
>JAICSG010001107.1 GCA_025937035.1 Thermoanaerobaculia bacterium
GACGGCGTGGACGTGGGGACGATCGAGAAGGTGGTCCTCTCCAGCGACCCCCACAAGTCGCAGATCCGGGTCTGGATCCGCCTCGACGAGAACTACGCGGCGCGCATCCGCGGGCCGGTGGACCCCAACGGCATGATGAAGAATCAGCCCCCCTCGCGGGCCCGCATCAAGACCCTCGGCCTGCTGGGGGACAAGTTCATCGACATCAACTCCGGCTCCCCCGTCTACCCGCCGATCCCCGAGGAGGGGGAGGTCCCGGCCGCGCAGCCGACCAACGTCGACGCCCTGATCGCCTCGGGCGAGGACGTGATGGACAACGTGGTCGAGATCAGCCACTCCCTCAACCGCATCCTCCAGCGGATGGAGCGCGGCGAGGGGCTCCTCGGCCAGCTCACCACCGACACCCCCCAGTCGAAGCGGCTCCAGACCTCCCTCGTCAACACCTCGGAGAGCCTCGAGCGGATCGCCAACACGGTCGAGCACGGCCAGGGGCCGCTCCCCCGGCTGCTCAACGACCGCGCCATGGCCAACCAGCTCGCCGTCTCGCTCGACCGCTTCCAGACCCTGCTCGACCAGGCCCAGCACGGCCCCGGGCTCCTCCCGGGCCTGCTCAACGACCCGGGATCCAAAAAGGAATTCGACGAGACCCTGGCCTCCCTGCACGAAGTGGCGCGAAACCTGCAGGCTTTTTCGGCCGATCTGGAGTCGAACGACGAAGCCCTGCTCCCCCGTCTGGTCAAGGACAAGGAGTATGGGCGCGAGGTGGCCGAGCAGCTTCGGCAATTCGTGAAGAATCTGAACGAGGTCTCGGCCAAGCTGGACCGTGGGGATGGCACGGCGGCCAAGCTGCTCAACGACCCCCAGATCTACGACGCCGTCAACGACATCATCGTGGGCGTCAACCAGTCCCGGCTGCTGCGCTGGCTGATCCGCAACCGGCAGCAGAAGGGGATCGAGAAGCGGTACGACGACACGAAGAAGTCGATCGAGCAGTCCGGGGGGAAGCCGGAGCCGCTGGATACGCAGCCGGAGGCGAATCCGAAGCCGCCCGAGGCGAAGCCTCCCGCACCGTCTCAGCCGCCGCCGGACGGGGCCGGACCGACGAAAGGAAACTGAAGCATCCCATGCCATCGCACATTCTGGTGACCGGAGGGGCGGGCTTCATCGGCTCGCATCTGACTCAGCGCCTGCTCGCCCGGGGGGACCGGGTGACGGCGTTCGACGACTTCAACGACTACTACGATCCCAAACGCAAGTGGGAGAACGTGAACCTGATCGTCGAAGGCCCGCACGCGGACCGCTACTGCCTCATCGAGGGGGACATCCGCGACCAGGCGGCGGTGGACCGCCTGTTCGCCGAGGGGCGGTTCGACGCCGTGATCCACCTGGCGGCGCGGGCCGGGGTGCGGCCGAGCCTCCAGGAGCCGATCCTCTACGAGGACGTCAACTGCATCGGCACCCTGCGGCTGCTGGAGGCCGCCCGCCGGCACGGGCCCGACCTCTTCCTCTTCGGCTCCTCGTCATCGGTCTACGGGATCAACGAGAAGGTGCCGTTCGCCGAGGACGATCCGGTGAACCAGCCGATCAGCCCCTACGCCACCACCAAGCGGGCCGGCGAGCTGCTCTGCTACAACTACCATCACCTCTACGGCTTCCGCACCGCCTGCCTGCGCTTCTTCACCGTCTACGGCCCGCGGCAGCGGCCGGAGATGGCGATCCACAAATTCACCGACCTGATCCACCGCGGCAAGACCATCCCCATGTACGGCGACGGCGGCAGCCGGCGGGATTACACTTATATCGACGACATCGTCGACGGCCTGCTGGCGACGCTGGAGC
>JAICSG010000968.1 GCA_025937035.1 Thermoanaerobaculia bacterium
AGATGCCGCGGATGGCCCCGCCGACGCTGCCGACCCTTCAGGGGCTGCCGAGGGTGCTGTCCGATAGCAGCCGCCCCGTGACGGCGGCCGACCCTTCGCAGATCCGCTCGCTGGTGGTGCTGCCAAGCCAAGTGCTCGGGGGAGAGGCGGACCGCTTTCTCGCCGACGCCATCCCCACCACCGTCTCCACCCACCTGGCGCAGATCCAGGACCTGGAGACCAAGGCCCCCCCCACCAGCATGGAGCTCGAGCGGCTCGGCCGCGATCTCCAGCGCATCGCGGACACCTATCAGGTCGGCGCGGTGGTCCTGCCCACGGTGACGGTGGCGGGCGAGCGGCTGATCCTCAACCTGCAACTGGTCAGCCTCCCCAACCGGGTGGTGCTGTGGACGCGGGATTTCGAGGACCGCCGGGACCGGTTCATCGAGCTGGCCCGCGCCGCGGCGGAGGGGATCCGGCGCGCTCTCCGTCCCGCCACGCCGACCTTGCCCGGAGTAGCGGACGTGGTCCGCAGCTCGGAGGCGGAGCTGGCCCTGCACCAGGGGCTCTTCCTGGCCAATCTGTTCCGGCGGCAGGGGTTGGCCGGGGATTTCGAGCGGGCGCAGGGGGCGCTCCGGCGGGCCCTGCTGCTCGATCCCCGGCAGGCGCTGGCGGCGGCGGAGGTGGCCCGCCTGCACGCGGCCCGGATCGTGACCGGGGTGCCGCCGCAGGAGATCGTCCCCGAGGTGCGCCGGTGGGCGCAGCGGGCCCTGAGCATCAATCCGCGGTCGAGCCGCGCCTGGGCGGTGCTCAGCGAGGCGGAGCAGATCGATCCGCACGGCAACTACCGCACGATGCTGGAGAACGCGCTGAAGGGGGCCGCGTTCGGTCCCGAGGATGGCTACGCGCACATCCGCCTCAGCTACGCGCTCTCCCTCCGCTCGATCCTGCTCAGCCTCCAGGCCTCGGAGCGCGCGCGGCAGCTCGATCCGCTGGAGCTCTCCATCCCGCTCTCGGAGGCGCTGACGCTGATGGTGATCGACCGCGTCGACGAGGCCCTCCAGCGGATCGAGGAGGTGCGCCGGATCGAGCCGGACATGCCCTACGCGGTGCTGGTCGCCGCCCTGGTGGAGGTCGTCGCCGGCCGTGGCGACGCCGCCGCCGTGCTGGTGGCCGAGCTCGAGACGATGGCGCAGGCCGGCCGCATCCGCCCCGAGTGGCTCCCCCTGGTACGCGATTACGCGGGCCTGGAGCAGGCCTCGAAGGAGGGGGACCAGGCGCTGGCGGACGAGGTCGCCGGCCGCCTGATCCGCCTGGCGCGGGGTGAGGTGCCCTTCCCGCGCTGGGAGACCGCCACCTCGGAGGTGGCGCCGCTCCTGGCCCGGCACGGCCGGGTGGAACAGGCGCTCGATCTGCTGATTTACCGGCACAGCATCGGCTCGGAGGAGAACTACGAGTTTCTCCTTCTCTCCAAGGACCTGGAGCCCCTGCGCTCCGATCCGCGGTTCCGGCAGCTCACCGATCCGGCCTGGACCGAGTTCGAGGAGCTCCTCGGCATCCTGGCCGCCGCCCGCGATCGGGGGGAGTACCCGGCCTATCTCGATCCGGCGCTGAATGATCTGTTGCCTTTGGTGGGAGTGGAGCAGCGGTGGTAGAGAGGGCTCTCCTCTCCCTCCCCCCCGATTTCCACCTCGCCCCCTCTCCTTCCGGCGGCCTGGGGATCGAGCGCGGTCGGTTCCATCTCCCTCTCGGCGAGATGGGCCCGGAGCTCCGGGCCGCCCTGGAGCGGCTGGCGTCGGGGGGCGCCACGGAGGAGGATCTCCTCGGGCGGGTCCAGGGCTTGGATCTGCTGCGGCTGCACCAACTGCTGGCCGATCTGGCGGAGCGGCGGCTGCTCTGCCGGACTCTCCGGCGCGGCGGCGAGCCGGCGATCACGGTGGTCCCGTTCTCCCGATATGGGCCGGAGCCGCGGGGGAGCGCTCCGGACCGGGTCGTGCTCTCGCGCTTCGCCTGTCTGCGGCGCGAGGGGGGCTCGTGGGTGGCCGAGTCGCCGCTCGCTCATTCCTATCTGATCGTCCACCCGGGGGGTGCTCCACTGCTCTACCGGCTGGCGGCGCCTCTGGAGCGGGACGGGTTGGAGGCGGAGGAGCAGGGCTGGATCGAGCTGCTCTGGGAGGAGGGTTTTCTCTCCTCGGTTGAGGAAGAGGAAGATCCGGACCTC
>JAICSG010000065.1 GCA_025937035.1 Thermoanaerobaculia bacterium
AGTAGGTGTGGAAGATCTCGCCGTTCTCGTCCTTCAGGAATACGCTGAGGCCCGGCGCCTCCTCGCTGGGAAAACCTTTGCGATCGTAGTTGTACGGCGCGTTCCCCTGGGCCATCTCGTCGGGCGTGAAGGAGACGCGGTAGTCCCGGTTGAAATCATTTCCATACGACGACACCCACGGAAAGCGCCAGCCCATGCGCTTCTGGAACGCCGCGATCTGCTCCGGGCGCGCCCGCGAGACCGCGGCCAGCGTCACGTCCCGCTGGGCGAGGTGGACGAGGCTGCCGTCGAAGTGATCGGCCGCCATCGAGCAGCTGGGGCACCCCTCCGGCCACTCCGGGCCGAACATGAAGTGATAGACGGCCAACTGGCTCCGGCCGTCGAAGAGGTCCGCGAGGGTCTCCTGCCGGCCGTCCGGCCGCGTGAAGACATAGTTTTTCTCGACCCGCTCCCAGGGGAGCTCGCGGCGCTGGCGGCTGAGCTCGTCGCGCAGCCGGGTGAATTCCTTCTCCTTCTCCAGCAGCCGTTTGCGCGCCTGGAGCCACTCCTCGGGCGAGACGATGTTTCCTGCCGTGGCGGTCTGAGTCTGCGTCGTCATGATCGGTTCCACCTTTCCGGTTGAGCTGCGGTTCTGGTGCTGATACGGCTCCCGGGCTCGCGGGGATACGCGATCAATTCGCGGCGGTCCCGCCGACGGCGACCGCGGTGGCCGTCTGGAGGATCCAGGGGCAGTGGATGTAGTCCGCGATGCGCTTCACGCGCTGGCCGGCCATTTCGAGCCGCACGGCCGACTCGGGTTTCCATCCGCTCTCGTCCCGATTGAACAGGATGATGACCACGGGCTCGCCGTCCACCTCGCCCACTTCCAGCCGCCAGGGGATCGGCCAGCGGCTGTAGTTGCCGAAGTAGGGCGATTCGTCCACGGTGCCGGCGAAGCGGTCCATCACGCGCAGCCGGGCGTCGGCCGCGATGAGCTCCCGCAGGCCGTCCCAGTCGCGCTGATTGAACCGGTCGACGTAGAGGCGGAGGATCTGTATCTCGTCCGTGCTCCTCTCGCGCGCCGCCTCGCGCTCGGGCGATCCCGGCAGCTTCGAGCGGCCGCGATGGAGCGCCGCCTTGACGCCGCCCACGGTGGAATCGACGAGCTCCGCGATCTCTTCGAGCGAATAGTCGAAGACGTCCTTGAGCAGCACGCAGGCGCGCTCCTTCGGCGGCAGGGCCAGCACGAGGTGCTCGACCGCCCGCCCGAGCGCCGGCCCCGGCGGATCGGCCGGTATCACCCAGTCCGGCTCCGTGGCGGCGGTCTCCGCCTCCTCCCGCACCTCGCGGCGGCGCAGGAAGTCGATACACCGGTTGTGAGCGATGCGGAACAGCCACGGCTTCAGAGGACGGCTGTCGTCGAAGCTCTCGAGCATCCGGTAGGCCTGGAACAGCGCCTCCTGCACCACGTCCTCGCCGTCGAAGACCGACCCGGTCATCCGGGAGCAGTACCGGTGCAGGCTCGGACGGAGGTTGGCGATGGTCTCCAGGAAGGCCACATAGCGGGCCTCGGCGCGGCCCTGGAAATGCGTCTCGTGTGGATCCATGCCTCCTTATACGCGGCCCGGGCTCTGGAGGATACGAGACGGAGCCACCCGGAGGAGACGGTGTGCTCCAGGGGTGGCTCGCAGGCGCTGAGCTTGGAGCTCCCGAAGCTTCAGGCGCCGCCGCTCTGAGCGCAGGTGTTTTGGGTCAGTACTGGCACGTGCACGCCTCGTTATCCCACCAGCCTCCCAGTTGGGCGCAACGATTCTGGGTCGCCAGGGACGCACTGCAGGACCCGGAGGGTGGCGGCGGAGGCGGCGGGGGAGGCGGATAGAAGGTAACGTCCCAAGCAGAGGGTACAATACCGATATCAGGCACGGGTGGAAACTGAGGGTCACGAACCGCGGGCGGTAGCGCGGCGATCACGCCTTGATAGACGTAAGACCTTTTGCCAGGCCTGTTCGGCGGTTGCTCTACGTAACCGTACCCGATCCCACCATCTCCATTCCAGAATCCTAAATCCTGGCTGTAGAACACGGACAGCTGGTTTAAGGGTTGGCCGAATCGGCTTTGGGTCGTTCCGGGCGGAAACACCCAACCCGCGATCCCATTATAGTGGTAGTCGCTTCCAGGGTTGGAGTAGTAGACGGAGTAGTAATAATACGTCCTCCATCCGTCCTGAATGACCGTCCAGCGATGCAGGGGAACCAGCCCTGAGGATGGGTCGGGAGTGTAGCCGGGCGGCGGTACGTACATCCCGAGATACCCATATCCCTGAGCGCTTATCGCAGCCGGTTCGAAGGTATAATTGTTAGCCGGGCCTTCCGAATAGATGCCTGTCAGCAGGTGCCCTCCATCCCAATAGGAGACTTCAAACCGGTACACTCTGGTCGGCTGCACGATGACCGGAGCCGATTGTGCTCCAACCCGCGGGGGAGCCGCGACTCCGAAAATGATCAACAAGCTGAGGTAAAAGACCAGGCGTATGAGCTTGGTTTTCATCGTTGTGCTCCTTGTTTAACGAGCCCACATTGTGTTACGTGACCTGTGAAAAACCGGCTGTGAGTCATCACGGGAAGCTGGCGGCCAGCTCGAGGCAGCATTCCCAGGTGCTCTTGCCCTCGGCCAGACACTGCTGATACTGCGCGGCGTAGGCCGAGGGGACCCGATCGGCCAGGCACGAACGAAAGACGTTGCCCGCGAGGTTGGGCGTGTTGCCGGGGCTCTGGGTCGAGAGCGGTACCATGCGCTGGCCCAGCGAGAAGGCGGTCCGGAGGCAGCTCGAATATCCGTCCTGGCAACCTACGTAGCAGGACGGGTCGGGGTTGGGATTATTGATGGTTTGGCTGGCACACTGGCCGTAGCAGGAGGAAGGATCCACCGTCTGGGTGACCACGTCCCAATTGAGGAAATCATGATCGCAGGCGGCCCCACGATCAAAGGGATCGGGAGGGAAGTAGGGCGTCGTTCCCTGGGTGCTGCAACTGTGATATTCCGCGGGACAGTAGTAGCCGTCACCGTCGATGACTTGCCCGGGTGTAGGCGGCGGAATCACGGCGAACGCGCCCGACGCCATTGCAAGGACGGCCAGAACGGCGAGGAAGAGCACCGTAAAAGGTGATGCTTTGGGCAGGCCCCGGATCGCGTTTGGGTGGGAAGTGAGCATGCGTCTTCTCCTTTGGCCAACGTTGATGAACGGTTACGAGCGGGAGAGGCCCCGCCCCGTCTCGCGGCCGCCTCTCTCCTCATGTATCAACTAACGGCGGGAATCGCGCGCTGGCGAGCAGGAGGAATCTCGACAGCCGGGGCTCACCTCAGGGTGAGCAGCCAGATGTCGCCCTGCTCGGTGTTGCGGGCCAGGTAGAGGACGCGGTCGTCCGGGCTCAGGCTCAAATCGGTGTACTCCGACCCGGGGAAAGTGGTCAGCACCTTCCGTGACGTCCTGCTCACGATGTCGAATAGAAAGAGAATGTCGCCGTCCCAGAAAAGCAGATGGCGGTTGTCGGAGAGCCAGGTCGCGGACTGGCCGCGATCGGTGAGCCGAAGATATCTCCGGTCCGCCAGAGAGTAGAGAACGATGCCGGGCGCCTGCTGCCCGTCCGCCGTGTGCAAGGCGCCAGCCAGCCAGCGGCCGTCCGCCGACCAGGAGGAGGCCGAGAAGCCCATTCCACGGCCGGGCGAGGTGAGGAGCTGAGGTTGCCGCTCCGCTGCCGGCCGGGTGAGATCGATCAGCGCCTCGTTCTCTCCGAGGTCGCAGGCGAGCCCGTGGCCATCGGGAGACCAGATCGGATGAAAGGCCTGTCGTCCGGGCGTGACCACCGCCCGCTCGAGCTCGCTGCCGTCGTCACGGAGGGTCCAGATCTCGTACTTGCCGCCGCGATTCGAATAGAAGGCGATCCGCCGGCCGTCGGGGGACCAGCGGGGTTGGCGGTCCTTGAATTCGTCGTTGGTCAGCCGGCGCAGACCGGTGCCATCGGGATGAACGGCGAAGAGGTCCTCCTGAGGCGTCAAGGTCTGATAGACGAGCCAGTGGCCGTCCCGGGAAGCATCGAGCGTGGGGATCAGGCCGGCGGTCTGGGCGACCGCCACAGGCGGCCCCGCAAGGGTGGCGCTCGCGGGATCGAAAGCTGATTTCTCGAGAACGGTCCTGGTCTCGTCGCTGGTGAAGAGAATGTGCCGGCCGTCGCGCGAGAGGCTGAGCAGCATGCTCGCCTGGCCCGAGGTGGTGACCGGCTCAGGCCTTCCCAGCACGCGTCCTGAGCGCTCGTCGATCGGCAGGCGCCACAGATTGGTGACGCCGCTCCGGTCGCTCGCGAAATAGAGATAGCGCCCGTCGGGAGACCAGACCGGATTCCAGTCGACGCTCGTGCCCGCGGTGACCTGGACCGCCTCGCCGCCGCTCGCGGGAACGGTCCAGATCACCCGCTGACCGGAGGGGGAGATCCCCCAGTACGCGATCCGGAAGCCACGGGGGGACCAGCTCGGCTGCACAGCGTCGCCGCTGCCGACCTGCCGCCGCTGCCCCGTCGCCAGGCTGACTCGGAAGATCTGGCTGGGATGCCTGCGGACCAGCGGACTCTCGATCCCTTCGGTCGCACAGAGGAGCTCTCTGCCGTCCGGCGACCAGGCCGGGTTGAAGCCGAAGCCGGTGACGCGGCGCACCGACTCGCCCATCAACCCCATCACGAAAATACCTCCGCCGTCGCGCTCCGAGCGGAAGGCGATCTCGCGGCCATCCGGAGAGATGGCGGGCTGGGAGTCGCCTTCGAGAGAACCGGGGAGCAAGTCCAGAGCCGTGCCGCCCCCGACCTGCTGGAGGAAGAGGCGGCTGCGACCGCCGGACTTCTTCGCGTAGACGAAAAAGTTGCCATCGGGGCTCAGGCTGGGGAACCACTCCTTGCCGGGCAGGTCGGTCTGACGGGTCAGCGTGGCCGGGCCGGGCTCCGGCCCCGCCGTTCCGGACCGCCGGACGTTCCGCGAGAGCCAGACGCCGCCAGCGGCGAGCGCCAGTACCATCGGAACGGCCGCCAGGATCAGGAGACGCCGCCGGGACGGGCGAGAGCCGGACGCGGCCTCCCGCTCCAGCGCGGAGAGGTCGGGCAGCAGGGCCGCCGCGTCCGGATAGCGGTCCGCGGGCTTCTCGGCAAGCATGCGGGGCAGGAGGGCCTCGACTCCTGGCGCGTCCGGCGCCATCTCCCGGAGGACGACTCCCAGAGACCAGACGTCGCTCCGCGCGTCGACCGCTCCAAACCGCGCCTGCTCGGGCGACATGTACCCGGGCGTACCGAGGAGAGGTCCGGACTGGGTCTGATCGGGCAGCCGGGCGATGCCGAAGTCGAGGATCTTGACGATCCCATCCGTGGTGAGCATCAGGTTGGCAGGCTTGATGTCGCGGTGGACGATCCCGTGGTGATGCGCCTTGGCCAGACCGCGAGCGGCCTGTAAGGCGATGCTCAGGGCCTCCGCGACCGGCAGGGGCCCCCGCGCGAGGCGCTCCTTCAGGGTCTCCCCTTCGTAGTAGGCCATGGCGAGAAAGAGCTGCCCCTCGGCCGTCTCGCCGACCTCGTAGATCGTGCAGACGTTGGGATGGTCGAGGGCGGACGCCGCTCGCGCCTCGGCCAGGAAGCGCGCCTTGGCCTGGGGATTGGGCGTCAGCGCCGGGTGGAGGAACTTGAGAGCGACCGCGCGCCCCAGGAGGGTGTCCTCGGCACGGTAGACGACGCCCATTCCGCCGGTACCGACCAGGCCGGAGATCCGGTATCGCGGCGCAAGGGAGAAATCCGGCTCAATCCCTGGCCTCTCGGTACTTTCCATATACAATAACTCGACGATATTCTAAGGAGACGAGCCGATGAAGAAAACCCTCAAGAAGCTTTCGATTTCCCGGGAGACGCTGCAAGCGCTTACGAGCTCGGAGGTCCAAAAGGTAGCAGGAGGAAGCGGTGCTCTCTCTTGCCTGTCCGGCTGTGGGAGTGGCTGTACCACGGCGGGTGGCGGCACAGTAATTACCCGGGAGGATTATTGTTGAAGGACCTGGAATCTCCGTTTGTCTCTCCCGGCGCCCAATTCCGGATTTCGCCCGTTAGCTTAGTATAGGGCGAGCACGCTCATCGGCTCGCCCGGGAGATCACCGGGATGCTCAAGAAGAGACCTTCCACCCAGTTCGTCACCCCCCACTCCTCGGCGCAACGCTGGCCGCGCCGCACCAGCGCGCCGTCCGTGTTCACGGCGTTCGTCGGCGGCCTGCAGGGAGCGCGAACCCCGGACGCGGACCTCTTCCACGACACCTGGCACGGCCTGCGGGCCGCGCTGGTCCAGGAGATGAAGCGGCGCGGGCTGTGGGAGAGCCCGCCCCACTATCTGGGGGTCTGCGGCTGGGAACGCTGGGACTCCGAGGCGCCGGCGGGCTCGGGCCCCGCCCGCGCCCAGAGCGCCCTGGGCGAGCTGGTCGCCGACTGCTACGCGTTCATCTTCGTCGACCGTTTGCAGAGCCTCAAGCGGCAGCTCGAGGAGAAGCCCGAGATCGACGGCCTCGTCCTGCTCAACATCCGGCACTTCCTGCACGAGCGGCAGAGAATGCACGATCCGCTCGGCTTCCGGGTTTTCGAGATGTTGCAGACCGCGGTCGAGGAGGCCGTGGCCTCCGGAGATCTCCACGTCCTCGCCGGCGACCGCAAGATCCGCAACGACACCCTCCTGGGCTTCCGTCCCGCGGCCGCCCCCCTGGCCACGCCGGCCGACTGGGAACGGATCGTCCTCCATTGGAATGACGAGCTGATGCCGGGCCTGGTCACGGCGCAGACCCGCAGGCTGGCCGCGGTCGCCCGGCGGTTGCGGGAGCTCCTCCTGGAGCTGCCCGGGCTGGGCGTCGAGGCTTTCCGTTTCAAGGACCTCCTGGACCCTCTGAAGCGAGACGCGCGGGGGCGCTGGGCGACGCTCCTCGACGAGGAGGAAGGCGGCGGCGCCTCCGGGCAGAGCTTCGAGGAGATGGCGCGCCGCGTCTCGGCCTCCATCGAGCACCTGAAGGCGGACTCGCGCACCCGCAGCCAGCTCCGGACGCTCTGGCACCACCTCTGGCGGCAGCACGGAGAGGAAGCCCAGGAGGCCGGCCGCCCCTCGTCCTATCGCCAGCTCGGCCAGCGCCTGGAGATCCCCCGGGAGCGCCTCCCCGGCCTCTTCGATCTTTTGCGGCAGATCGTTCCGCGCCAGCGATAACGCCGGCCCGGAAACGTTTCCCCCCGGCCCGTCACCTTCTTCAGATCGCGACGTTCTGTCCACGATCCACTTCTCCCGAGGCACTAAGGAGAGGTAAGATCCTTTCATGGTGCTATAGCATGGAGAGTGTCACCTACCTCCTGGAACGGTGGAGCGCCGGCGACCGGGCGGCGGCCGAGCGGTTGATGCCGCTCGTCTACGACCACCTGCGGCGGATCGCCGCCGCGCACCTGCGGCGCGGCCGGGGGGACCAGACGCTGCAGGCGACGGCGATCGTCCACGAGGCCTATCTGCGCCTCCAGGGGCAGGAGCAGGTGCCCTGGGCCAGCCGCGCGCACTTCTACGCCTTCGCCGCCCGCATCATCCGCCAGATCCTCGTCGACCACGCGCGCCACCGGCACCGCCTCAAGCGCGGTGGGGGGGCCGCCCGGGTGACGCTCTCGGAGGCGATCGTCTGGGAGGAGGCCAAGAGCCCCGACGTGCTGGCCCTCGACCAGGCCCTGGAGCGGCTGGAGGAGCTCGACCGCCGCAAGGCCACCATCGTGGAGCTGCGGTTCTTCGCCGGCATGACGCTGGAGGAGACGGCCGGGGAGCTCGGCATCTCGATCGAGACCGTCGGTCGCGAGTGGCGCCGGGCGCGGGCCTGGCTCAGCGATCAACTGGCGGTGGGCGCGTGATCGGGACCAGCCGCTGGCGCGAGGTCGACCGCATCTTCGAGGCGGCCCTGGACCTCCCTCCGGCCCAGCGGCCGGCGTGGCTCGACGAGGCCTGCGCGGGACAGCCCGAGCTGCGCCTGGCGGTCGAGCGGCTGCTCGCCGCCGATGCCCGCCGGAGCTCCCTGCTGGATCAGCAGCCCGGCGAGATCGTGGCGTCCGAGCTCGCGGACGGGCCCGGCGAAGGGGACCATCTCGGTCCCTACCGGCTCCTGCGCCCTCTCGGCCGCGGCGGCATGGGCACGGTCTACCTCGCCACGCGGGACGACGATCCGGACGAGCGGCAGGTGGCGGTGAAGATCCTCCACGCCGGGCTGGAGGGCACCCAGCTCCGCTTCCGCTTCCTGGCCGAGCGGCAGATCCTCGCCCAGCTCGACCACCCCGGCATCGCCAGGCTCTACACCGTCGGCAGCACGGACGACGGCCGGCCCTATCTGGTGATGGAGCGGATCGAGGGGGAGCCCCTCGACGTCTACTGCGACCGTCACCGGCTCACCGTCGATCAGCGCCTCGCGCTCTTCCGGAAGATCTGCGCCGCCGTCGAGCACGCGCACCGGCACCTGCTGGTCCATCGCGACCTCAAGCCGGCCAACATCCTGGTGACCCCGGAGGGGGAGCCGAAGCTCCTCGACTTCGGCATCGCCAAGCAGCTCGCGCCGGCGAAGACCGCCCCCCGCACCCGCACCGGCCTGCGGGTGATGACCCCCAACTACGCCAGCCCGGAGCAGGTGAAGGGCGAGGCCGTCACCACGGCGAGCGACGTCTACTCCCTGGGCGTGCTGCTCTGCGAGCTGCTGTGCGGCCGCGGCCCCTATCCGGTGCCAAGGGACGCGCCCACGTACGAGACCGAGCGCGCCATCTGCGAGCTGGAGCCGGAGAGGCCCGGCGAGGCCCTTTTCCGGGCCGCCGGGCCGGCGCCCGGGGCCCTCGCCGCCGCTCGCGGGAGCCGCCCCGGGGCGCTCCGCCGACGGCTGGCCGGAGATCTCGACAACATCGTCCTCAAGGCTCTCCGCAAGGAGCCGGCCCAGCGTTACGACTCGGTCTCCCGGCTCTCCTCGGACCTGGAGCGGCACCTGCGAAACCAGCCCGTCTCCGCGCGGCCGGACACCTGGGGCTATCGCACGCGCAAGCTCCTCCGGCGTCACCGGGCGGCGGCGGCCCTGACGGCGGCGGTCCTCTTCCTGCTGATCGGGCTGGCGTCGAGCCGGCTGGCCCAGAAACGGCAGATCGCCCGCCAGAGAGACAAGGCCCAGCTCGCCCTCTCCTTTCTGGTCAACACCTTCAAACAGGCCGATCCCCACCATCTGCGCGGCGAGCGTCTCACCGCCCGCGAGGTCCTCGATCAGGGGGCGGAACGCGTCTCCCGCGAGCTGAGCCGCCAGCCGGACGTCCAGGCGTCGGTCATGGACGCCATCGGCGAGGTGAATCTCAGCCTGGGGCGCAACGGCCAAGCGGCGCCGATGCTCGAAGGGGCCCTGGATCTGCGGCGGCGCACCTTCGGCCCGCACTCTCTCGACGTGGCCAGGAGCCTGCGGCACCTCGCCGACCTGCGCGTGCAGCAATCCGACTTCACGGGCGCCGAGACGCTCCTGCGGCAGGCCCTGACGATCGAGCGCCACCATCCCGGCCATTCCGTGGAGGTGGCGAGCACCCTCAACCAGCTCGGGGAGACAGTGCTCCTGAAAGGCGATTTCCGAAGCGCCGAGCCCTTCCACCGTCAGGCGCTCGCCATCGCCCGCCACAGCGAGGGAGCCCGGGGACCCACCGTGGCGGAAGCGCTGCTCGACCTGGCCCAGTGCCGGGACCAGGGCGGGGACTACCCGGCCGCGGAAACGCTCTATCAACAAGGGTTGGCTCTGGAGAAACAGCTCCTGGGCGAGCGGAATCCGACCTTCGCGAAATTCCAGACCGCGTATGGCTCCGTGCTGATGAATGAGGGGAAATTCAAGCCGGCCGAGGCGGTGTTCCGCCGCTCGCTGGCCATCCAGCGTCAGGCTCTCGGCGAGGATCATCCCGAGGTGGCGCAGCTCCTGAACAACCTGGCGGAATCCCGCCATGGCCAGGGGGACCTCCAGGGAGCCGAAACGCTCTATCGCCAGGCCCTCTCCGGCCTCCGGAAAAGCTACGGCGAGATGAGCGGCCCGGTGGGAGACACCCTGGCCAATCTGGGCACCATCCTCGAGATCGAAGGGAGATCCGCGGAGGCCATCCCCGTGCACGAGGAGGCCCTGTCGATCCGGCGCCGCATCCGTGGCGATCGCCATCAGGTGGTGGGCCACAGCCTTCTTTGCCTCGCCAGGGCGAGGCTCGCGCTGGGTCAGTTGGACGCCGCCCTGCCGCTGGCGCGACAGTCTCTGTCGATCATCCAGGCCACTCTCGGTCCGGAGCATCCGCTGACCGGCCGGCCCTCGGAGGTCGTGGGTCTGGTCCTGCAGAAGCAGGGGAAGGCCTCGGCGGCGGAGCCTTATCTGCGGCGAGCGGTCGAGCTGTTGAGCCGTTCGGTCCCGCCGGGTCACCCCAAGCTGGCGTCGACGCGGGTAGAGCTCGCCGACTGCCTTACCCGGCTCGGCCGCCTGTCCGAGGCCGAAAGCCTGCTGCGCCAGGCGGAGCCCGTCCTCGCCTCCCAGATGGGCCCGGACGCGGAGCCGGTGCGGAAGATCAACGCCAGCCTGGTGAAAATCGAGCGCCGGCGGAAAACGCTCAAAGTCGCGAGCGCGGCCCCAGCGCCGATCGCAGGGCCGCGTTCAGAATGATTCCGAGGGTGATCGCGATCACCACGCCGTTGCTCAGGAAGAGCCGGGCCGTGGGAGAGAGCGAGGACAGCCACTCCTTCTGGCCGGCGGCGGCGAGCGGCAGGGTGAGCGCCGCGATCAGCGAGATCGCCGTGGTGAGGAAGTGGACCTCGTCCTTCGGCCCGCAGGCGAGCAGCCGCAGGCCGCCCGTGGCGATCATGCCGCAGACCACCAGGAAGACCGCGCCCACGATCGGCCGCGGGATCAGCACCAGGAGCGTGCCCGTCTTGGGCGAGAGCCCGTAGAGCAGCAGGATCCCCGCCGCCACCTGCACCACCCGACGGCTGGCGACCCGGGTGGTGGCGATCACCCCCATGTTCTGGGCGTAGGTGGTGAGCGGCAGCGCCCCGAACAGCGGCCCGATGGCCGACGCCAGCCCCTCGACCGTGATGCCGCGATGGATGTGCCGCATCCGGTAGGGGACCCCCGAGACCGCGCAGGTCCCGGCGTAGTCGCCGATCGACTCGGCGATCGAGCCCACGAAACCGATCACCACCCCGAAGACCGCCCCCGCCGCAAGCCGCCAGCCCATCCCCGGCCCGCCGAAAAGAAAGGGTTTTGGCAGCCCGATCCAGGGCGCCCGGGCGAGCGCGCCGAAATCCGCGAGCCCCAGGGCGCCGGCCACGATCACCCCCCAGAGCAACAGGCTGAAGAGGAGCGAGCCGCGGGCCAGCAC
>JAICSG010001226.1 GCA_025937035.1 Thermoanaerobaculia bacterium
GGGCGGGGACAAGCCCCGCCCCTACGAAAAAACTCCTGCGGAAGATCTCCCTCTTCTCCCCGGAAGGGTGGTGGAGGGCCGGGAGAAGAGGGCCGGGGTGATGAGGGGCTCACGCCGGCTTATAGATCGCCGCCCACGCGGCCACCGCCCCCAGCAGGGGGAGCAGCCACCAGAGCAGCGTAGAGAGCTGGGGCGAGCGCCGGATCACCACGATGATCCCGCCCAGGATGAGCCAGATCAGCGCCTTGATCCACACCCACATCGGCCAGTGCCCCGGATTCGGCATCCCGAGCCGGGCCAGGGCGCCGAAGCCCGCGATCAGCACCACCAGCAGGGCGATCCCGTGGGTCATCCCCGCGAGCTTGCGCCCCCTCCCTCCCCACGCTCCGTCCCGGGACGCGAGAATCAACGCGCCCAGCGAGGCGAAGACGAACAGCACCCCCAGGATGTGAATCACTTTGTACGCGGCAAAGCTCATCGTCGGCTCCTCCCAAGGAAAAAGGACGGGGGGATTGTATCCTCATCCTCCCCTATGTCCCTCCTCTGCGGCATCGACCTCGGCTCCTTCCGCAGCCCGAGCTACGTAGCCTGGATGGAAGACGGCCAATTCGTGCTCGACGAGTACCTCGCCAGCCCCGCGCGCCCCCTGCCGCCCTCGCCGGGCGGCTGGCCGCCGGCCTTCACGGGCATCGACGCGCCGCAGGGACTGCCCCGTCCGGGTGAACGTTCCCGCCAGGCGGATCTCCAGGCCAAGGCGCCCACCAAGGTCCTGCCGCGTACCCGCGCCGAGCTGGCGGAATGGCGGCTCTACCGGCCGTTCGTGGAAGCCGGCGTCGAGCTCTTCTGGTCGATCCACGAGCGCGAGCTGGCCTCGATCCTCGGCCTCGTCCCCATCCCGAGCGACGAGGGGACCGTCTTCGAGACCTACCCCCGCTACGTCCTCCTCCAGCTCTGGGGGGAGCGCCCGCCCCCCAAGCGGCGGGAGCCCGCGGCCTACGTCGACTTCGTCTGGTCCCGCCTGCGCGACGCCGGCTACACCTGCGACGACCCCGTCACCCGTCCCGACCACGTCGACGCCATGCTCTGCGCCCTGGCCGCCGAAGCCTGCCTCCACGCCGACGGCCTCCCCGCCGGCACCGTCGGCCTGCCCCCGGTGGCGGACCCCGGAGAGCGGGTGTTGCGGGAGGGGTTTATCGTCGCGCCTGGACGTCAAGAGCGTTTATAATCCAGGTATAAGAAGTCCTGAAACGCGACGTCATGGCGTTTGAGGTCGCAAATTGCGACCTCAAGTTTCCCTCCAGGGAGGGCGTATGGCGAAGGGCACTTCGAGGCAAAGGAAGCCTGAGGAAGCGGTGGACGAACCCGCCGCGGCGCTCGTTCCCATCGAGCGGATCGAACGGCGCATCCTGTTGATTCGAGGAGAGAAAGTGATCCTGGACTCCGACCTGGCGGAGCTCTACGAAGTGCCCACCAAGCGCCTGAACGAGCAGGTCCGGCGCAACCTCGACCGCTTCCCGCCGGACTTCATGTTCCAGCTCACCGAGGGGGAGTTCGA
>JAICSG010000973.1 GCA_025937035.1 Thermoanaerobaculia bacterium
CATTCGCCGCTCATGCGCCCGGCCCGCGAGGGGATGACCCCCCTGCTCGCGGCTACGGCTTTCAAGGACCCCCGGGTGCCGGTGGTGACCAACGTCGACGCCGCCCCGGTCACCACGGGCGAGGCGGCCCGGGAGGCTCTGGTGCGGCAGATCGACAGCCCGGTGCGCTGGGTCGAGTCAATGCTCCGGATGGAGAGCGACTTCGGTGTCCAGACGTTCGTGGAGGTGGGGCCGGGCAACGTGCTCGCGGGGATGACCCGGCGGATCGTCCAGTCGGCCCGCACGACCGCGATCTCGGATCCCGATCATCTCCAGAAGCTCCTGGCCGAAGAGGAGGAAGGCTGATGCTCAAGCTGGACAACAAGACCGCCCTGGTGACCGGCGCGTCCCAGGGGATCGGGGAGGCGATCGCCAAGCTCCTGGCCCTCCAGGGGGCGCGGGTGGTGGTGGCGGCGCGCAACGAGGAGAAGCTGAAGTCGCTCGCCGCCTACATCGACGCCGGCGGGGGGTGCGCCCGGCCGCTGGCGCTCGACGTCTCGCAGCCCGAGACCTTCAACGAGCGGCTGAAGAGCCTGCCGGCCGACTTCGGGGAGATCGACATCCTGGTCAACAACGCCGGCATCACCGCCGACAACCTGCTCGCCCGCATGTCCCTGGACGACTGGGAGCGGGTGCTGCGCACCAACCTGACCGGCGCCTTCGCCCTCTCCAAGGAAGTGATCCGGGGGATGATGAAGCGCCGCTGGGGGCGGATCGTCAACGTCTCCTCGGTGGTGGGAATGATGGGCAACGCCGGCCAGGCGAACTACGCCGCCTCCAAGGCGGGGCTGATCGGCTTCACCAAGTCGCTGGCCCGGGAGCTGGGCAGCCGCAACATCACGGTCAACGTGGTGGCCCCGGGCTACATCGAGACCGCCATGACCGAGAGCCTCCCCGAGGCCTCCAGGGAGGCCCTCACCGGCTCCATCGCCCTCAAGCGCCTGGGCACCGTGGACGACGTCGCCGCGGCCGTCCTCTTCCTCGCCAGCGAGGAGGCGGGGTACATTACGGGGCATGCGCTGAACGTGTCGGGGGGGTTGTACATCTGACCCCCCTCTGATGGACTCGCGAAGTATCTTTGTGTTAGAACCCCACATCGTGCGCGGGCGCGCCCCGGGCCGACCACCATCGAACCAGGAGGGAACCAGCGATGGCAGTTGCAGAGAAGGTCAAGAGCATCATCGTCGAGCAGCTCGGGGTCGACGAGGAAGAAGTCACCCTGGACGCGAGCTTCACCGAGGATCTGGGGGCCGACTCCCTGGACATCGTGGAGCTGGTGATGGCCTTCGAGGAGGAGTTCGGGATCGAGATCCCGGACGAGGAGGCCGAGAAAATCAGCAACGTTCGCGAGGCCGTGGAGTACATCCAGAACAACGCCGGGGACCAGAACTAGGTCCTCCGCCCTACCGAGCCTCAACAAAGATCCAGCCTTGAAGACAGAGCCGCGTCGCGTCGCCCTCACCGGGGTCGGCCTGATCTCCCCCCTCGGGGTGGGCACGGCCGAGAACTGGCAGGCCCTGCTCGCCGGAAAGAGCGGCATCGGCCTCATCACCCGCTTCGATACCACCGAGTACCCGTCGAAGATCGCGGGTGAGGTCAAGGGGTTCAACCCCCTCGACTACGTCGACAAGAAAGAGGTCAAGAAGAGCGACACCTTCATCCACTTCGCCCTGGCGGCCAGCCGCTTCGCGCTGGAGGACTCGGGGCTGAAGATCGACGAAGGGAACGGACCCAGGGTCGGCGTGGTGATCGGCTCCGGGATCGGCGGCCTGCCGCTGATCGAGGCCACCCACAAGACGCTGCTCGAGAAGGGCCCCAGCCGCGTCTCGCCGTTCTTCATCCCCGGCCAGATCGTCAATCTGGCCGCGGGCCAGGTCTCCATCCACCACGGCGCCAAGGGGCCGAGCACCTCGCCGGCCACCGCCTGCACCACCGGTCTCCACGCCATCGGCGACGCCTACCGCTTCATCCAGGCGGACGAGGCCGACGCCATGATCGCCGGCGGCACCGAGGCGGTGATCACGCCGCTCGCGGTGGCCGGGTTCTGCTCCATGCGGGCGCTCTCGACCCGGAACGACGAGCCGCAGCGCGCCTCCCGCCCCTGGGACGCGGAGCGCGACGGCTTCGTGATGAGCGAGGGG
>JAICSG010000043.1 GCA_025937035.1 Thermoanaerobaculia bacterium
GCGGACCGCGAGGGGCGGCCCTCGGCGCGCGTGGTGCTGCTCAAGGGGCTGGACGAGCGGGGGCTCGTCTTCTACACCAACTACGACAGCCGCAAGGGGCGGGAGCTGGAGGAGAATCCGTTCGCCGCCCTGGTCTTCTACTGGCCCGCCTTCGACCGGCAGGTGCGGATCGAGGGGACGGTGGAGAGGACCTCGCGCGAGGAGTCCAAGACCTACTTCATCTCCCGCCCGCTCGGCTCGCGGCTGGGGGCGTGGGCCTCCCCCCAGAGCCGGCCGATCGCCGGGCGCGAGGAGCTGGAGGGGCGGCTGCGCGAGGTGGAGGAGCGCTTCGGCGAGGAGGTACCGCTCCCCGAGAGCTGGGGTGGCTACCGGGTGCGGCCGGAGAGGGTCGAATTCTGGCAGGGGCGCCCCAGCCGGCTGCACGACCGCCTGCGCTACTCCCGCGAGGCCGGCGGCGGCTGGCGCATCGAGCGGCTGGCCCCCTGATATGGAACCACCCGTCGACGGCTCCTGCGACGTTGCCGTGGTCGGCGGCGGCCTGATCGGGCTCGCCACGGCCATGGCGCTCTCCGCGCAAGGGCGGCGGGTGGCCGTGCTCGAAGCCGAGGAGCGGCTGGCCGTCCACCAGAGCGGCCACAACAGCGGCGTCATCCACTCCGGGATCTACTACAAGCCGGGCTCGCTCAAGGCGGAGCTGTGCGCCGCCGGCTCGCGGGCCCTCTACCGCTTCTGCGCCGAGGAGGGGATCGCCCACGAGCGCTGCGGCAAGCTGATCGTGGCGACCTCTCCCGAGGAGCTGCCGCGGCTCGACGAGCTCCAGCGCCGGGGGGAGGCGAACGGGCTCAACGGCGTGCGCCGGCTCAAATCGGAGGAGATCCGGGAGATCGAGCCGCACGCGGCGGGGATCGCCGCCCTGCACGTGCCGGAGACCGGGATCGCCGACTACCCGGCGGTGGCGCGCGCCTACGCCCGCCGGATCGAGGCCGCGGGGGGGCGGGTACGGACCGGCGTCCGCCTGACCGCGGTGCGGCGGGACGGCTCCGGCCTGGCCGTGGAGACCTCGCGCGGCGCCCTCGCCTGCCGGCTGCTGGTCAACTGCGCGGGCCTGCAGTCCGACCGCGTGGCCCGCCTCTGCGGCGCCACGCCCGACGTGCGCATCTTCCCCTTCCGTGGGGAGTACTACGATCTCGCCCCCGCGCGGCGGAGCCTGGTGCGCGGGCTGATCTATCCGGTGCCCGATCCCCGCTTTCCGTTCCTGGGCGTCCACCTGACCCGGCGGGTCGACGGCTCGATCGAGGCCGGCCCCAACGCCGTGCTGGCGCTCAAGCGCGAGGGGTACCGCTGGCGAGACGTCTCCCTGCGCGACGCCGCCGCGATCGCCGCCTGGCCGGGCTTCTGGCATCTGGCGGCCCGTTTCCTGGGGATCGGGGTCTATGAGGTGCGGCGGTCGCTCTCCAAGGGGCTGTTCGTGCGCGACCTCCAGCGGCTGGTGCCGGAGATCGCTCCGGACGATGTCCATCGGGCGGGGAGCGGGGTGCGGGCGCAGGCTTTGGACGCCAAGGGGGGGCTGATCGACGACTTCCGGATCGCGCGCAGCGAGCGGGCGATCCACGTGCTGAACGCTCCGTCCCCCGGCGCCACCGCCTCGATGCCGATCGGCGAGCGCATCGCGGCGATGGCGGCGGAGGTCCTCTAGCTGGGGATCAGTCTCATCTGCCTTCGGATTCGTGATCGATCCAGATCCGCACCGTCTCGTCGTCGCCGTGGACGGTGAGCAGCTCCCCCTGGCCGTGGCGGGCGAGCTCGTCGAGGGCGGCGTCGAGGTTGATCTCGTCCCCGTCCCCGGAGAGCAGGGCGGAGACCACCGGGAGGGGGACCCGGGCCTCGACCTCCTCCCGCTTCCCCTCGCGGTTGACGGCCCGCATCTCCAGGTAGTCGCCCCGCTTGGCGATCTTCACGTCCGAGCTGGGATCTTTGACGGTGATGAAGTTGGCGTCCGGTCCGCGCTCGATCTCGCGCCAGGCCCGGCGCAGGTCCGAGACGTCGTAGTCGTGATCGTGGATCCGCATCCGGCCATGATGGTGATCGTCGTCCGAGACCATCCCGGAGAGGTTGCGGACCATCGAGAGCGGCATGTTGATCGACACCCGCTCGTCCTTGGTCCCGTGGCCGTCGACCTTGACGTGGATCCAGAGATCCGCCGCGACCGCCTGCCCTGCCGTGAGCGCCGCCACCAGCAGGGCGCCCCCGAGAATCTTCGTCGTGCTCATCGTCTCCTCCTTGGTGGACCGTTCCGTCCGGTTTCAATGGATAGGACGGTGGAGGAGACGATTCCGTTTCACAGCTTCATATTCTCCAGGGTGTCGATCTGCTCGCGCACGAGGTCGAAGCCGCCCTGCCAGAAGGAGCGGTCGGTCATGTCGATGCCGACCTCGGCGAGGATCTGCTCCGGGCGGGCCGAGCCGCCGTAGGAGAGGAGCCGCAGGTAGCCGGGCTTGAAGGCCTCCCCCTCCTCCTGGAAGCGGCGGTAGAGGGCGAGCACCAGGAGCTGGCCGAAGCTGTAGGCGTAGCAGTAGAACGGCGTCTGATAGATGTGGGGGATCGACAGCCACTCGTAGCGGAACTCGGGAGCCACCTCCACGCTGTCGCCGAACTGCTCGCGCAGCTTCCCCATGTAGAGCTCCGCCAACTCGTCGGTCGAGCGGCCGGCGCGGATCGCCTCGTGCGCCTCGATCTCGAAGAGCACGAAGTAGGCCTGGCGGAGCACGGTGGCGTAGACGTCGTCTACGGCCGCGGCCAGCAGCTCGCGGCGGGCGAGCGGGTCGGGCTCCTCGCGCAGCAGCCGGTCGGTCATCAGCATCTCGGCGAACACCGAGGCGGTCTCGGCGAGCGGCAGCGAGGCGTGCTGGGTGAGGCTGGAGCAGTGGCTGGCCAGCATGCTGTGGATGGCGTGGCCGAGCTCATGGGCGAGCGTCGCCACGTCGCGCACCCGGCCGGCGAAGTTGACCAGCACCCAGGGGGTGTAGCGGGGGAGCACGGTATAGCAGAAGGCGCCGCCGCGCTTGCCCTTGCGGATCTCGCCGTCGAGGTGCTTCTCGGCGAACACCCTCTGGGCGTACTCGGCCAGCTTGGGATGGAAGTCCTCGAACGTCTCCAGCACCGAGCGGACGGCGTCGGAGTAGTCGACCTTGCGGTCGGAGCCGGCGAGCGGGGCGTAGAGGTCGTAGCGCCGGAGCTTCGGGAGGCCCAGCCAGCCGGCCTTGAGCCGGAAGTAGCGCTGGAAGAGGCCGGCGTTCTCGCGCGCCGTCTCCAGCAGCACCTCGACGGCGCGGTCCGGGATGTCGTTGTCCAGGTTGCGCACCGCGATCGCGGAGGGGTAGCCGCGCAGCACCACCTGCTCGTCGTACCAGTTGCGCACCACGTTGGCGTAGATCTGGCCGAGGATGTTCGCCTCGTGGGAGTAGACCCGGTAGAGCTCCTGGTAGGCGGCCTCGCGCTCTCCCGCCTCGGGGGAGAAGGCGTGGCTCATCAGCTCGTCGCGGGTGAGCTTGCGCGCCTCGCCGTCCACCGTGAGGTTGAACTCGAGCCGGTTGGTGAGCATCGAGTAGAGCGTGATGACGGCGTCGGCGCCCGTCTGGTCCTTGACGTTGATGATCTGCTCGGACTTCTCGTCGAGCGTATGGGGCTTGAAGCGCCGCAGGTCCTGGAGGTACTTGCGGTAGTCGCGGTGCTCGCTCTCGGCGGGCAGCAGGCGCCAGGCCTCGTCGTCGGTGAGGCTGCGCCACCAGAGGGTGAAGAAGAGGACGCGGTTACCCGCCTCCGTCCCCGCCTGCCGCACGCGGTTGAGGAAGGTCAGCGCCTCCTGGCTGCCGGTGTTCGAGTAGAACCAGAGCGCGGCGTAGCCGTTGACCACCTGGATGAAGTCGTGGAGCTCCTCGTACTGACGGAGGATGGAGAGGAAGGCGCGCGGGTCCATCTGGGGATCGAGGTCCGCGCGCCGCCGCTCGAAGGAGGAGACCGCCGATTCGAGATCGGCGAACCGGGCGGAGAACACCTGCTCGCTGGGCTCCGGCAGCAGCTCCGAGAGGTCCCAACTCGTCAGGTTATAGGTCGGAAGGGTCTTGGTGATGACGTCCATGGCAATTTATGTCGTTTCGAGATCCCGTTTCCCTATTTTAGCTGAGCGGGCGGCACGATGACCGCCGCGACACCCTTTTCCCGCGCGAGCTGGTTGAAATGGGCGAGGTCGGTATCCCAGATCCCGCGCAGCTTGGCGAGCTGGGCATCGATCGCCGCCGTCAGCTCACGCTTGACCTGCACGGCCTGTGCCGTGGGCCGGTAGTCGCCGAGAGAGGCCGAGGCGGCCACGCCGTTGAGCTTGTCGTTCAGCCGGATGGGGAAGTTGAGCGGGTCCTCGGAAGCATGGACCTTCGTCTGATAGAGCGCCTCCTCGACCTCCGTCATCTTCTTGTCGAGGTCCTTGGCGGCGGCGACCACCGGCTTCGTGGCCTCCTCCTTGCCGAGGTGCTTCTCGATCTGCTGGAGCTGGCCGCGCACGTCGCGGATGCGGCGGATGGCGTCGTGGGTCTCGGTCAGCTTGTCCCGGATCTCGGAGAGGAATTGATACTGCGCCTCCAAGTCCTCCTGAGTGGCCTTGGAGCGCGGGTCCTCGCGGATCTCGAAGGGTTGGGTGAGGGTCTGCCCGGCCGCGGTCAGCCGCACCTGGTAGCTGCCCGGCACCGCCAGGGGACCCTGCGGCTCGCCGGTCCACAGCACCATGCCGGGGAACGTGGTGGCGGCCGGCCACTCCATGTTCCACACGAAGCGGTTGAGCCCCGCCTCGGTCGGGATCTTCGGCTCCGGATGACGGCCCCGGCGCCCCTCTCCGGCCTGCTCCTCCGGCTCGCCGGAGCTCTCCTCGGTCTCCGCTTCCGCCCTGCCCTCGGAGGTCTCGCCGGGCTTGACGGCAGTAGCCGCCGCGGGCTTCTTCTCCGGCTCCTTCGCCTTCTCTTTCGCCTTCTCGTTCCCCTTCTCGGCCGGCTTGCCCTGGAAGGTGCGGATCACCTTGCCGTCGCGGGTGAGGATCTCCAGCTTCACGTTCCTGGCCTGGGCGGCCGGCGGCGCCTCCTTCAGGTAGTAGTCGATGACCACGCCGGCCGGCGGGTTCTGCCCGGCGTTCGGCGGCTGGAAGAAGCCCCCTCCGCCGTCCGTGCTCCGGTAGGCCGGAGCCGGCGGGAAGAGGTGGACCGCCGCGCCGGCGAGGTCGCGGCTGCCGGCGATCTCGCGCAGCGGCGTCAGGTCGTCGAGCGCCCAGAAGGAGCGGCCGTGGGTGGCGGCGATCAGGGAGCCGTCCTTGATCGTGAGGTCGTGGATGGGGACGACCGGCAGGTTGAGCTGCAGCGGCTGCCAGTGCCCGCCATCGTCGAAGGAGACGTACATGCCGCGCTCGGTGCCGGCGTAGAGGAGCCCCCGGCGGACCGGATCGGCACGGATCACCCGCGTGAAGTGGGTGGGCTCGATGCCGTTGTCGATGCGCGTCCAGGTCGCCCCGTAGTCGTTCGTCTTGTAGAGATAGGGGCGGTTGTCGTCCGACTTGTACATCGTCGCCGCCACGTAGGCGGTCCCCTTGTCGAGCGGGCTGGCGTCGATCTCGTTGATCATGATCCAGTCCGGAATCCCCTTGGGGGTGACGTTCTTCCAGGTCTTGCCGCCGTCGCGGGTGACGTGGACCAGGCCGTCGTCCGAGCCGGTCCAGATCACCCCCGGCTCCACCGGCGACTCGGCCACGTAGAAGATCGTGTCGTAGTACTCGACGCTGGTGTTGTCCTTGGTGATCGGGCCTCCCGAGGAGGCCTGCCGGGCTTTGTCGTTGCGCGTCAGGTCGGGGGAGATCGCCGTCCAGCTCTGCCCGCCGTCCGTGCTCTTGAACAGCACCTGGGAGGCGGCGTAGAGCGTGTTGGGGTCGTTCGGCGAGAAGGCGATGGGGAAGTTCCACTGGAAGCGCTGCTTGATGTCGGCCGCGGCGGCGCCCATCGGGTTGTCCGGCCAGGGGTTGACGTCGCGGATGTCCCCGGTGGCGTGATTCAGCCGGATGAGCAGCCCGCCGTAGGAGCCGCCGTAGACCACCTCGGGGTCTTTCGGATCGGCGACGATGTAGCCGCTCTCGCCCCCCGCGGTCGGCTCCCAGTCGCGGGGGCCGATGCCGGCGCCCGAGCCACGCGAGAGGATGCGGACCGCCGAGTTGTCCTGCTGCGCGCCGAGGATCCGGTACGGGATGTGGGTGTCGGTCGAGACGCGGTAGAACTGGGCCGTGGGCTGGTTCTCCTCGGTCGTCCAGGTCTTGCCGCCGTCGGTCGACACGGTGGCGCCGCCGTCGTTCGACTCGATCATCCGCAGCGGGTCGTTGGGATCGATCCAGAGGTCGTGGTTGTCGCCGTGGGGCACGCGGATGGAGGTGAACGTCCGGCCTCCGTCCTTGGAGTGGAGGAACTGGACATTGGGGGCGTAGACCCCCTCCTCGTCCTTGGGATCGGCGTAGACGTGGCTGTAGTACCAGGCGCGCTGGCGGAGCTCGGGATCGCCGCTGGTCTTCATCCAGGTCTTGCCGCCGTCGCGGGAGCGGAAGAGGCCGCCGTCCGCCGCCTCGACGATGGCGTAGAGGTTGTCCGGGTTGGTGGGGGAGACGGCGACGCCGTTGATGCCGATCGTCCCCTTGGGGAGCCCCGGGTTGCGGGTCAGCTCGGTCCAGTGGTCGCCGCCGTCGGTGGTCTTCCAGATCCCGGAGCCGGGGCCGCCGCTCTCCAGGCTGTAGGGGGTCCGCTTGAAATTCCACATCGAGGCGTAGAGCACCCGCGGGTTGGTCGGGTCCATGGTGAGGTCGACCGCGCCCACCCGGTCGCTCACGTAGAGCACGCGCTCCCAGTGGGCGCCGCCGTCCTTGGTCCGGTAGACGCCGCGCATCTCGTTGGGGCCGAAGACGTGCCCCAGCACGGCGGCGTAGACCAGGTCCGGGTCCTTGGGGTGGATGCGGATGCGGGAGATCTGCCGGGAGTCGGCGAGGCCGATGAAGGTCCAGCTCCGGCCCGCGTCGGTCGACTTCCACATGCCGTCGCCATGGGAGACGTTGCCGCGCACCGTCACCTCGCCGCCCCCCACGTAGACCACGTTCGGGTCCCAGTCCGAGACGGCCACGGCGCCGATCGAGCCGCCGAAGAAGCCGTCCGAGACGTTCTTCCAGGTGCGGGCGCCGTCGACCGTCTTCCACACGCCCCCGCCGGTGCCGCCGAAGTAGTAGGTGTTGCGATCCCCGGGGATGCCGGTGACCGCGGCCACGCGGCCGCCCCGGTAGGGGCCGATCTCGCGCCACTTGAGCCCCGAGAACAGGGCGGGATCGGCCGCGGGCTTCGCCGCCGCCACGGAGGCGGGCGTCGCGGTCTCTTGCTTGTGCTTGGATTTGGCCGCGTGGGCGCCGGCGGGAAGGAGGACGGTCAGCAGGAGGGCGAGCGGGAAAGCGGATCGGAAAGCGATAGATTTCACCATAGGTCGGCAGGCTCCTCAGCGTTCGTCGCTTTCTACCACAGATGGGCGGGCGGCCGCGCGGGCCGCCCTCGGGGTAGACCGGGCCTACCGGTAGTCTTCGAGGCTGAGCTTCTCGAACGGCAGGCCGAAGGGGTGGAAGAGGTTGAAGACCGGGAAGCCATTCTCCAGCGATTCGGCGAAGCGAAGGAAGAAGGGCCCCCACTCCTCGATCTCCGAGCTTCCGGATTCGACCTGGGCATACTCCTCCGGGGAGAGGCCCATCTTGCCGGCCACCTCCTCGGCGCTGAGCTTGCGTGCCTCGCGGTGCCCACGGATCAGCTCGGCGGCCTGGCCCGGCCGCGTGTCCGCGGATTTGCCGCTGGTGGCGAACATCCGGCTGGTGGGGACCCCGAGCGCCACCGCCAGCTCGCGGATGGCCGGACCCCACCGCTCGGCCGGCGAATTGCCGGCTTCGATGTCGAGATATCGGTCCAACGGGAGCCCCACCTTGCCCGCCATCTCCTCGGCGGAGATCTTCCTGCGCTCCCTTTCCTTCATCAGGACTTCACCTTGTTTCACGGTTTCCTCCTCACAGGCCAGAGGCCCCGATCCTATCATTGGTCCTTGCGAGCGCTACCGCCGCCCGCTCCAGAGGGTGCGCGGTCCGCCCCGAGACGGGACAGGGATCAGCGTTTGCGCTCGGTCGACAAGGCCTTCAGGGCCTCGATGGGGCGGCGGTCGGGGCTCATCAGCTTGATCGCCCGGCGCAGGTGCTCCTCGGCTTCCGCGGTGTTGCCCACCTGGCGCTCGATCTCGCCGGCGTAGTAGGCCGCCAGGCCGCACTTGGGGTCGCGGCGCAGCGTCTCGTTGAGCTCCTTGAGCGCCCGGGAGGCGTTGGCCGAGGTGACCAGGAAGCGGCAGTAGGCCAGCTCGGCGGCGTAGAGGCTGTTCTGGGGGTCGCAGTCGGCGGCGAACTCCAGGAGCATCACCGCCTCCCGGTGCTTGCCGGCGTCCATCAGGGCCCTGCCCTTCTTGAACTGCGACTCCGAGTCGAGCAGGTCGGTCTTGATGGCGAAGCTCGCCGTGGGCTTTTTCGCCCGCTCCTCGCGCAGGGTCCTGCGCCGGAAGAGCAGGGTGTTGCGCTGCTCGGAGTCGGCGAGCTCGGCGAAGGCCCGGGCCCCGGTGAGGAAGAGGTCGCGCGCCTTCTCGGCGAGGTCTCCGGCCTCCAGCGTCCAAGGGGCGAAGCGGCGGGCGAAGTCGAGGAACTTTTCCTCGAACAGGGCGGGCGTGCCGTCCTCCGGCGCGCCGAGCAGGTCGAAGGCGTCCTGCCGGCGGTAGGAGAGGTAGGCCTGCATGATCTCGTTGCGCCGCCGCTCGAGGTCCGGATCGGCCGGCGCCACCGCCGGCACGGGCACTGTGGCCGCCGCCGGCGGCGGGGGAGGTGCGACGGCGGGGCGCTGGAACGAGCCGGTCGCGGTCAGGTCCTTCGGCAGCGTATCGGAGGTCCTCACCACGCCGAGGATCGACAGGGCGTAGAGCACGCGGGTGATCTCGTCCACCGGGAGCTGGGTCAGCTCCGCCAGCTCGCCCATCCGCCGGCCCGGCGGGCGCAGCGCCTCGGCGATCTGGCTCTGATGGCGGCTCAGGCGGAGGTCGTCGAACGGGAACGGCGGCCGGGGGTGGAGGACCAGCTTCTTGCCCACCAGCGGCGCCACCGACATGTCGACCTCCTCCTGGGGAGCGAAGCGGCTCACGCCGGTGAGAATGAGCTGCGGCACCTTCACCTTGAGCGAGGAGTCGGAGGCCGGCGCCTCGTCGAGCCAGCGGAGCTCCCCCTCGTTCCAGGTGAAGAGGTCGAGCAGCTTCTTGGCCAGGTTCTGCTGCAGGATGCGGAAGAGGTCGGCCGCCGTCACCAGCCCGTGCTCGATCAGGATCTCGCCGAAGGGGACGCCCCGCGCGGCCGAGCGCGAGAGGCAGGCCGTGAAATCCTCCTCGCCGAGCTTCCCCTCGGCCACCATGAAACGTCCCAGGGTCTCGTGGGCCAGGTTCGAGCGGCAGTCGACGGGGACGCCGTCCTCGATCAGGATCCGCTTCCACACCTGCCGGCGCCGGACCTCCAGGACGAGCGAGCTCTGGCGCAGGGCATGGGCGAGGAGCAGAGGCGCGAAGGGCACCTCCGCGAGGGAGCCCTCCCGCAGGCGGGCGATCTCCTCCAGCTGATCGGAAGTCGGAATCATCTTCGGAACCGAGACGCTGCGAGGGAGTATATAGGAACGAGGAGGGCGCGATGGAGAAGAATGAGATGATCTTCGATGGTCCCGAGGACGGCCCCACCGTGGTCCTGGCCCATGGAGCGGGGGCGCCGATGAGCTCGCCGTTCATGAACGTGATCGCCGCCGGCCTGGGCGCGGCCGGCCTGCGGGCCGTCCGCTTCGAATTCCCCTACATGCGCCGCCGCCGCGAGACCGGGGAGCGCCGGGCGCCCGACCGCGAGCCCGCCCTGCGCGCGGCCTGGAAGGAGGCGATCGAGGCGCTCGGGGGAGGGGGGCGGCTGGTGATCGGCGGCAAGTCGATGGGTGGCCGGATGGCCAGCCTGGTGGCGGACGAGATGGGGGCGCGCGGCCTGGTCTGCCTCGGCTACCCCTTTCATCCGCCGGACCGGCCGGACCGCCTGCGCACCGCCCATCTCGCGGATCTCCGCACCCCCACCCTGATCGTCCAGGGGACCCGCGACCCCTTCGGCACCCAGGAGGACGTCGCGGGCTATGCCCTCTCGCCGGCCATCCGCCTCCTCTGGCTGGAGGACGGCGACCACTCCTTCAAGCCGCGGGCGTCGTCCGGGCACAAGGAGAAGGAGCACCTGGCGGCGGCGGTCGAGGCGGTGGTGGGGTTCGTGAGATCGCTGGAGTAGTGCCGCCGGTCCGCCCGGGGATCAATCCCCGGGCTACGATTCAACCGAAAAGCCGGGTGAACCCGGCTCCAGCCAGCAAAAAAGGATTTCAGAGCCGGCTTCAGCCGGCTTTTCGGTTGAGGCGTAGCCCCGGCATTCATGCCCAGGCGTTGGAGGCGGCGCGTTTTCCGCTAAGCTCCGCCCCCGTGCCCGCCCTCCCCGCCACGACTCTCGGCCAGCTCGCCGCGCTGGGCACCGCCGTCTGCTGGGCCTTCTCGGCGCTCGCCTTCGCCGCCGCCGGCCGGCGGATGGGGGTGCTGCCGCTCAACCTGATCCGGCTGGTGATGGCGCTCGGCTTCCTGGCGCTCGCCACCTGGGCCTTGCGGGGTCTGCCGCTGCCCGTCGACGCCACCCCCCGGGCCTGGGGGTGGCTCGCCGTCTCCGGCCTGATCGGCTTCGTCTTCGGCGACCTCTGCCTGTTCCGGGCCTACGTTCTGATCGGCCCCCGCATCGCCTCGCTGATGATGTCGCTCGCGCCCCTGCTGACGGCGCTGATCGGCTGGCTGGTGCTCGGCGAGACCCTCACGGGCCGCGACGCCCTGGGGGTGGCGCTCACCGTCGCCGGCATCGCCTGGGCGGTGCTCGAACGCAAGGAGCCGGCCGACGGGGCTCCGCACGACCGCCGCGCCTGGGCCGCCGGCCTCGCGCTCGGCTTCTGCGGCGCCCTGGGGCAGGCGGGCGGGCTGGGGCTCAGCAAGCTGGGGATGGGGAGCTACGATCCGGTCGCCGCCACTGAGGTGCGGGTGATCGCCGCGATCGGCGGCTACGCGCTCCTCCTGGCGGCGGTGGGCGGCTGGCCGCGGGTGCCGGCGGCGGCGCGCGACCGCCGGGGGCTCGGCTTCGCCGCCACCGGCGCCTTCTTCGGCCCCTTCCTCGGCGTCTCGCTCTCCCTCTTCGCCGTGCGCCATACCGTGGCCGGCGTGGCGGCCAGCATCATGGCCCTGCAGCCGGTGCTGATCATCCCCCTGGTGGTGATCCTCCACCGCGAGAGGGTGGGGATCGGCGGCGTCGCGGGCGCGCTGGTGGCGGTGGCCGGAGTGGCGCTCCTCTTCCTTTGAGGAGTAATCTGGGCTCATGGTTGACGGTTGACAGCTATGCCGCTCTGACATAGAGTGGCGGGGAGTAAGCCCGCTGTACGAGCCGTTCCGTCCATCTTTAGGAGGAGAAGGGTATGAGATCGAAGCCGTCGCTGTGGCTCACGCTCGCTCTGCTGCCCGCGCTCGCTGCCCCGGTTCTGGGTCAGCCGCGGCCGGTAGGGGACGAATTCCGCGTCAATGCCAATACCGCAAACAAGCAGCGCAATCCGGTCGCCGCGTACACCGCCTCCGGCTCGGTGCTGGTCGTGTGGGAGAACGACCGCGCCGGCCTGCGGGGCCGTCTCTACGGCCATGACGGCTCGCCCCAGAGCGGCGAGCTCAGCCTGGTGGCCAACCAGACGCTCCCCCGGATTCCGGCCCAGGGTCTGGAGGTCATCCGCAAGGAGCCCGCGGTCGCCGCCCTGTCCTCGGGTGGTTTCCTCCTCGCCTGGACGGAGGAGCGCGACAACGTCAGCGCCGACCTCTTCCTCGAGACCCGCACCCCGCTCGACCGCAACATCTACGTCCAGAAGCTCTCGCCGGCCGGCGTCCCCCAGGGCAGCCCGCTCCGCCTGAACGCCACCGTCACCGGCTTCCAGAGCAATCCCAAGATCCTCGTCCGCAACGGCGCCGACGCCCTGGTGGCCTGGCAGAGCGACGACCGCACGGCGTCCAGGCTCGGCGACGGCGTCTTCGCCCGCACGGTGCGCACCTCCTCCAATCTCCAGACGACCAGCGGTGAGCTGAAGCTCAGCTCCACGCCGGGCTTCGCGGCCAACGTCTCGCTGGCCCCCGCCGGCAACGGCGGCTTCGCGGCGGCCTGGGAGGCCGCGGACGCCGACTCGCAGGGCGTCTACGTCCGCCTGTTCGACCGCTCGGCCTCGCCGCGCGGCGCCGAATTCCGGGTCAACACCACCGTCGCCGGCCTCCAGCGCCGGGCCGCCATCACCGCCGATCCCAACACCGGCGGCTTCCTGGTGGTCTGGCAGGGCCAGGCGGGCACCATCAAGGACTCCCACATCTACGGCCAATTCCTAAGCGCGGGCGGGAGCTTCGTCGGTCCGCAATTCCGGGTCAGCCAGGGCGTGGCCCAGGGCCAGATCGCTCCCTCGGTGGCCGGCGTCAACGGCCACTTCCTGGTGGTCTGGGCCGACTACGCCGACATCTTCCCGGTCGGCGTCTTCGGCGTCGAGATCGACAAGCTCGGCAACGCCCTCGGCGACGAGGTGGAGATCAACTCCGCGCCGATCAACGCCGTGACCCGGACCGCGATCGCCCTCAGCCCGCTGGGCGACGTCCTGGTCCCCTGGGAGGGCTTCACCACCGACCGCAACGCGCCGGGCATCGCCGCGCGCCGGGTCGACTTCTAAGCCCTCACCCCCCCGCCCCCCGCCCCGCCCGGCGCGGGGGACCCCGGGTGTGGGGGTACAACCCGCCCCCCAGAGCGGGGGGGCGGGGCAGGCCCCCCCCGGCGCCGGCA
>JAICSG010000850.1 GCA_025937035.1 Thermoanaerobaculia bacterium
CGAATTCACCCTCAAAGAGGGGGAATGCGCGACCTTCGTGATCCGCCCGATCGAGAAGGGGACCGAGCAGCCCGCGCCGCCGTCGCCGGAGAAGACGGAGGAGCTGTTCAAGCAGACGGACGCCTTCTGGCGGCGGTGGATCACGGCCTGCACCTATCACGGCCGCTGGCGGGAGATGGTCCACCGCTCGGCCCTGGTGCTGAAGCTGCTGACCTTCGAGCCCACCGGAGCCATCGTGGCGGCGCCGACGTGCAGCCTGCCCGAGAATCCCGGCGGGGTGCGCAACTGGGACTACCGCTACACCTGGATCCGGGACGCGGCGTTCACCATCTACTCCCTGCTGCGCATCGGCCTCACCGAGGAGGCCTCGGCGTTCATGGGCTGGCTCGACGCCCGCTGCTCGGAGGCCTCGCGGGACGAGGGGCTGCAGATCGTCTATGGGATCGACGGCCGGCACGACCTGACCGAGATCACCCTCGATCATCTGGAGGGGTACCGCGGCTCCCGTCCGGTGCGGATCGGCAACGGCGCGGTGAAGCAGCTCCAGCTCGACATCTACGGCGAGCTGATGGATTCGGTCTACCTCTTCAACAAGCACGGCTCGCCGATCTCCTACGACACCTGGCTCCATCTGCGGGAGCTCCTCCACTACGTCTGCGACAACTGGAAGCGGGAGGACGAGGGGATCTGGGAGGTGCGGGGGGGCCGGCAGCAGTTCGTCTTCTCGAAGCTGATGTGCTGGGTGGCCATGGACCGCGGCCTGCGCCTGGCCGAGCAGCGGTCGTTCCCCACCGACTGGGAGCACTGGCGGGGGGCGAGGGACCAGATCTTCGAGGCGATCATGGCGCACGGCTGGAACGCGCAGCGCCAATCGTTCGTGGAGGTCTTCGACGGCGAGTGGCTCGACGCCTCCAGCCTGCTGATGCCGCTGGTCTTCTTCGTGGCGCCCAGCGATCCGCGGATGCTGAAGACCCTGGAGGCGATCCGCAAGCCGCCCGATCAGGGGGGGCTGGTCTCGGACGGGCTGGTCTACCGCTACAACGCCTCGCACGGGATCGACGGCCTGCCCGGCGACGAGGGGACGTTCAACATGTGTACCTTCTGGCTGGTGGAGGCGCTGACCCGCGCCGGCTGGACCCGGCCGGAGATGCTGGACGACGCCCGGCTCACCTTCGAGCGCATGCTGGGCTACGCCAACCATCTGGGGCTCTACGCCGAGCAGACCGGCCTGCGGGGAGAGGCGCTGGGCAACTTCCCGCAAGCCTTTACTCACCTGGCGGTGATCAGCGCCGCCGTCAATCTCGACCGGGCGCTGGGCAGCGAGAAGACCGACCCCGGGCTCTGGGCCGATCCGCCGGTGGCTCTCGCAGCGCCGACGCTGGAGTAAAACCCCCTCACGGCTCCAGGGGCAGCACCCAGGGCTCGATCCCAGTGACGCAAGCAGAAGCGTTGACGGGGCTGGCGTCTACCGCACCGGCCGCGCCGGGGCGCCGATCAGGTGCTGCACCTCGGGAGGCTCGGGACCGACGTGGAAGGCGCGGGCGCGCTCCTGGATGTCGTCGTCCTCGTGGGTGACGCGCTCGTGCTGGCGCAGGTGCTCGATCCAGGACTTGACCAGGAAGACCTCGGTATGGAGGTCCGGCTGGGCGGAGTCCACGAAGAGCCCCCACTGCATGGCGCCGTCGCGCAGCCGGATGCGGCGGACGCCGCGCATGACCTCCGCGAACGCCTCGGCGCGGACGGGATCGATCCGGTAGCGCACGGTCACCATCACCGGCCCGCGCTCGGGCTCGGGATCGCGGGCCACGATGGGCGCCGGCCACTGCCGGGAGGGGGCGAGGTTCAGCCCCTCGCCGGAGCGGAGGTGGATGCGGAAGGTGGCGGTCAGCCCCACGATCATGCCGATCGCCGAGATCAGGAGCGCCCGCGAGACGCCGAGGTGCTCGCCGACCACACCCCAGAGCGCGCTCCCGCCGGCGAGGCCGGCATAGAAGACCAGCATGTAGACCGAGAGGGCCCGTCCCGTCACCCACGAGGGGACCACCGTCTGCACCGCCACGTTGAGGCTGGAGAGGAGCGAGAGCCAGGCGCCACCCGCGAGCAGCATGGCGAGCATCAGCACCCAGAAGGAGTGGACGTAGGCGAGGGCCAGGGTCGCCCCCGCGAAGACCAGGGTCGCCACGGTCACCACGGCGTTCATCGAGCTCCCCCGCTTGAGGTGGGGGAGGGCCATGGCGCCGGCCACCGCGCCGATGCCGAGGGCGCCGAGGAGGAGGCCGTAGCCCTCCGGTCCCGATTTGAGGTCCTGCTTGGCGACCAGGGGCAGGAGGGCCCAGAGCGAGGCGCCGCAGAGCACGAAGGTGCAGCCGCGGATGGTGGGCGCGATCACCTCCGGCGCGTGGCGGACGTAGCGCAGGCCGGTGGTCATGGCGCCCCAGATCCGCTCGGCGGGCAGCATCGCCTCCTCGGCCGGCCGGCGCCAGAAGAAGAGGACCACGAGCACGCCCAGGAAGGAGATCGCGTTCACCAGGAAGGTAACGGCGGGCCCGGCG
>JAICSG010000611.1 GCA_025937035.1 Thermoanaerobaculia bacterium
CGGACCGCTGGCGCGCTCTCCAGCAGCGCCAGGTAGTTGAAGGGATCGGCCCACACTTCGATCGGGACGGCTCCCAGCGCGTCGGCCAGCCCGGGTGGCGCCGGGACCGGCTGCGAGGGCCGCGCGGGGAAGTCCATGAGATAACCGGAAGCCGTCCGCGTCACCGTGAGGGGTCCGCTCGCCGAGTGGAAGACCACTCTGTCGCGTCCAGGCTCGAGCCGCTCCATCACCACGGCCGCGCTGGCGAGCGTGGCGTGGCCGCAGAGCGGCACTTCGGTGGTCGGCGTGAACCAGCGGAGGCGATAATCGCCGCCAGCGCCGCCGTCAGGGACCAGAAAGGCCGTCTCCGCGAGGTTGTTCTCGGCCGCCAGAGCCTGCAGCAGGCCGTCTTCCGGAAAGCGATCCAGGGGCATCACGGCGGCCGGATTGCCGGCGAAGCGGCGGGTGGTGAAGGCGTCGAGCTGGAAGATTCGCGTTCGCATGGGAAAGCTTTCTTTTCCGGCTCAGCTCAATATTCTCCGAGATACCGCTCCTGCTCCCAGGGGTGGACGTGGGAGATGTATTCCTGCCACTCCTGGCGCTTGGCGCGGAGGTAGTTGTCGAAGATGTGGTCGCCGAGAGCGGCCTTGACGACGTCGTCCTTCTCGAGCTCGTCGAGGGCGTCGGAGAGGTTCGCGGGAAGGTGGCCGATGCGCAGGCGCCGCTTCTCGCGGTTGCTCATGGTGAAGATGTTCTTGTTGATCGGGGGCCCCGGGTGGAGCTCGCGCTTCACGCCGTCGAGGCCCGCGGCCATCATCACCGCCAGGGCCAGATAGGGGTTGCAGGAGGGGTCCGGCATGCGCACCTCGCAGCGGGTCGACATGCCACGCTTGGCCGGCACGCGCACCAGGGGGCTGCGGTTCTTCTCCGACCAGGCGATGTTGACCGGCGCCTCGTAACCGGGGACCAGGCGCTTGTAGGAGTTCACCAGCGGGTTGGTCACCGCCGAGAAGCCCTCCGCGTGCTCCAGGATGCCGCCGATGTACCCCATCGCCACCTTGGAGAGCTGAAACTCCGCCTTGGCATCGAAGAAGGCGTTCTCCCCCTTCTTGTTCATCAGGCTCTGGTGGACGTGCATCCCCGAGCCGTTGACCCCGAAGATCGGCTTCGGCATGAAGGTGGCGTGCAGCCCGTGGTCGAGCGCCACCTTCTTGACCACGAAGCGGAAGGTGGTCACGTTGTCCGCGCAGCTCACCGCCTCCGAATACTTGAAGTCGATCTCGTGCTGCCCCGGCGCCACCTCGTGGTGGGCCGCCTCGACCTCGAAGCCCATCGCCTCCAGCACGATCACGATATCGCGCCGGCACTCCTCCCCCTTGTCCACCGGCGTGAGGTCGAAATAGCCGCCCACGTCGTGGGTCTCGAGCTTGGGGTTGCCGTACTCGTCCTTCTGGAAGAGGAAGAACTCGGCCTCCGGACCGGCCACCATGGTGTAGCCCAACTGCCTGGCGCGCTCGACCTGCCGCTTGAGGGTCATGCGCGGACAGCCCGGGAACGGCGAGCCGTCCGGCAGATAGACGTCGCAGATCATGCGGGCGACCGTGGAGCCGTCCGGATTGGCCCACGGGTTGACCCGGAAGGTCTCGTAGTCGGGGGTCAGCAGCATGTCCGACTCCTCGATGCGGGTGAACCCCTGGATCGACGAGCCGTCGAACATGATCTGGCCGTCCAGCGCCTTCTCGAACTGGCTGCGCGGGATCTCGACGTTCTTGATGACTCCCATGATGTCCGTGAACTGCAGGCGCATGAAGCGGACGCCCTCTTCGTCGGCCGTCTTCAGGATCTCGTCTCTGTTCATCAGTGCCCCCCCGTTGGTACAGGCTGAGCGCAGCCTATGGGATGCCCGGGCCGTTTGCAACTCCCGATCTGACGAAGTGACGAGCTAAATTTGCCAAAGCGGCCATTTTCCCGTTGCAGCAAGATTCCCCATTCTGCGTGCTATCCTGCCCCCAAGTCGCGGCATCTAAGGGGGGCGAACGGCGGGGTAATCCACCCGGGCCGTCGCGGACGTAGAGTTTCCGGAGCCGGCCGGAGCCCGGCCTCCATCCCAGAGAGGAGCCCTTCGTGAGCGCATCCACCGATGCCGTCGCCCCACCCGCCGCCAGGTCCCGCGGCAAGCTCATCCTCTATGTCGTGATCGGCCTGGCGGCCGTGGCCGGCCTGATCCTCGCCGGGCGGCAGGCCGGGGCCTACGTGCCGCGGTTCGCGCAGTGGGTGGAGGGGCTGGGGGTGTGGGGGCCGGTCGTCTTCATCCTCGGATACGCGGTGGCGGCCGTGGCGTTCATCCCGGGATCGCTGCTGACCCTCGCCGCCGGCGCCATTTTCGGGCTGGTGAAGGGGACGGTCTACACCTTGATCGGCGCCACGCTCGGCGCCTCGGCGGCCTTCCTGGTGGCCCGTTATGTGGCGCGCGGGGCCATCGAGCGCAAGATCGCGGGCAACGCCAGGTTCGCCGCCATCGACCGGGCGGTGGGGCGCGAGGGCTTCAAGATCGTGGCGCTGCTGCGCCTCTCCCCCATCTTCCCGTTCAATCTGCTCAACTATTCGCTGGGGCTGACCAAGGTCGGCTTCTGGCCGTACGCCGCCGCCTCGATCGCCATGCTGCCGGGCACGCTCCTCTATGTCTACTACGGCAAGGCGGCGGGGAGCCTCGCGGCGCTGGCCGGCGGCGCCAAGACTTCGAAGGGGACCGGCTCCTGGGTCCTGCTCGGGGTGGGCCTCGTCGCCACCATCGTGGTCACCACCTACGTCACCCGTCTGGCCGGCAAGGCGCTGCGCCAGGAGATCGATGATCCTTCCCAAGAAGCGCCGTCCGGAGAGGACCGCCATGTCTGAGCCCGCGATCGCCCATCCGCAGTTCCCCCTGGAGCCGATGGATGAGTACAACGTCGAGCTGGTCGAGAACGTCCATCCCCCCTCATGGGTGAACCCGGAGCCGGCGCCCCGCTACCACATGGTGGTGATCGGCGCCGGCACGGCCGGTCTGGTCTCGGCCAAGGGGGCGGCCGGGCTCGGTGCCAGGGTCGCCCTGGTCGAGCGCCACCTGATGGGCGGCGACTGTCTGAACGTGGGCTGCGTACCGTCCAAAGGGGTGATCCGTGCCTCCCGCTCCTGGGCGGATGCCCGCGAGGCCGCGGAGCGCTTCGGCGGGCCCAAGGTCTCAGGCGGCGCGGGCGGCGATTTCGGCTTCGCCATGTCCCGCATGCGCCGCCTGCGGGCCGGCATCAGCAAGGTGGACAGCGCCGAGTCGGCTCGCAAGGCCGGGGTGGACGTCTTCCTGGGGGACGGCCGCTTCGTGTCGCCGGACACCATCGAGGTCGGCGGCAAGCGGCTCCGCTTCCGCCGCGCGGTGATCGCGACCGGCGCCCGCGCCGCCGAGCCCCCCATCCCCGGGCTCGCCGAGGTGGGGTTCCGCACCAACGAGACGATCTTCAATCTCACCGAGCTTCCCAAACGGCTGGTGGTGATCGGCGGCGGCCC
>JAICSG010001071.1 GCA_025937035.1 Thermoanaerobaculia bacterium
AGATCATGGGCCAGCCGGCGGGCGGCGTTGGCCGCGCCCAGGGCCGCCGCGTTGGCCGCGTGGCAGGCCTCCCCCCGGGCCACCAGCTCCAGGACCATCAGCCCCTTCTGGGCGATGGCAATGTCCAGCCCCGTGGGCTCCCCCACCACCGCCGCCTCCGGCGGGGTCCCCCGCCGCGCCAGCTCGGCCAGGACCGCCTCGGTGCCGGTCCCCCGCGTCTCCTCCGCCTCGACCAGGGCGAGGGCCAGGGTGAAGGGCAGGTCGGCCTCGCGGAAGGCCAGGAAGGCCGCCGTCATGGCCGCCACCGAGGCCTTGGCGTCGTTCGAGCCCAGGCCGTAGACCCGCCCGTCCACCACCTCCACGTTCCACGGATCGCGGGTCCAGCCGGCCGCCGGGGGGACGGTGTCGAGATGGGTATCGAAGAGCAGCACCGGCCCCTCCCCCACCGTGGCCAGGAGGCTGGCGCCCAGCCGCGCCACCGGCACCCGGTTCCGCCGCAGCAGATCGCCCAGGAAATCGGCCAGCGCGGCCTCCTCCCCCGACACCGAGCGGATGGCGGTGATCGCCCGGTGAAGCGCCAGGATCTCCCGCTCGGGCAGCATCAGAGGGCTCCCACCAGGGCCGCAGAAGGGACCTGGCCCGCGGCGGCCTCGGCCGGAGTCAGCCCCCGCACGTCCTCCACCACCAGCGTCCCCACCCCCTCGTTGGTGAAGATCTCGGCCAGCAGGCCGTCCGGCAGGTCGTGGGAGAGGATGTGCACCCGCCGCACCCCGCCATGGATGGCCGCCTCGATGGCCGAGGTCTTGGGGAGCATCCCCGCAACCAGCCCCCCCTCGTCGCGCAGCCGGCGCAGCCCCGCGAGGTCGGTGTAGGAGACCAGCGAGCCGGGGTCGTCCGGCCGCTCGAGGATGCCCGGCGCGCCGGTGAGGAAGAGGAGCTTGTCGGCCCCCAGGGCCACCGCCAGGGCCGAGGCGATGGTGTCGGCGTTGATGTTGAGCACCGTGCCGTCCTCGGTGGCCGAGAGGGGGCTCACCACCGGCACGTACCCCGCGTCCATCAGGTCGGTCAGCACCTTGGGGCTCACGGAGACGACGTCCCCCACCAGCCCGTAGTCGACCATCTCGTCCCCCACGCGCACGGGCGGGCGCTTGCGGGCCAGGATCAGGCCGCCGTCCACCCCCGAGACCCCCACCGCCGGCACCCCCACGCCGCGGCAGAGCGAGAGCAGCCGGGTATTCACGGAGCCGTTGAGCACCATGGCGGCGACCTCCAGGGACTTGGCGTCGGTCACCCGCCGCCCCTCGACGAAGCGGGCCTCGCCGCCCAGGGCGCGCACCAGCCCGGTCGACTGGGTCCCGCCGCCGTGCACCAGCACCACGCGGATGCCCACCTGGTGGAGCACCTCGATCTGCTCGATCAGGGCGCGGGCGGTCGCCTCGCGCTCCAGGGCCCCGCCCCCCGCCTTGAGGACGAAGGTCTTCCCCTTGAAGATCCGGATGTAGGGGACCGCGTGCTTGAGCGCGGTCGCCTCGGCGGTCCGCTGGCCGACGTCTTTCATCTTCGTTCTCTCCTATCCCTTCAGCAGACGGTGGAGCACCGCCATCTGCGCCCACATGCGGTTGCGCGCCTCGTGGACCACGACGCTCCGCGGCCCATCCAGCACCGAGTCCTTCACCACCACGTTGCGCCGCACGGGCAGGCAGTGCATGAGCCGGCAATCCGGCGCGGTCCTCTCGAACCAGTCGTCCCCCACGCACCAGTCCCGCAGCCCCGAGCGGAATTCGGCCTCCGCCCGCGGATCGCCGTAATGCCGGGGGGAGGTCCACGACTTGGCGTAGATCACGTGGGCCCCCTCCAGCGCCTCCGCCCGGTCGGAGGTCTCGCGGAGCGATCCGCCCGCGAGCTCCGCGGCGG
>JAICSG010000510.1 GCA_025937035.1 Thermoanaerobaculia bacterium
CGGCTCGCCGTCGTGCTCGATCTCGGGCTCGGCTATCTGTCGCTGGAGCGCAGCACTCCCACCCTGTCGCCGGGAGAGCTCCAGCGCCTGCGGCTCGCCACCCAGGTGCGCTCCAATCTGTTCGGCGTGGTGTACGTGCTCGACGAGCCGTCCGCGGGGCTCCATCCGGCCGACACCGAGGCGCTGCTGGCGGCGCTCGCGGGTTTGAAGGCCGCCGGAAACTCGCTCTTCGTCGTCGAGCACGAGCTCGACGTGATCCGCCGCGCGGACTGGATCGTCGACGTGGGACCGGCCGCGGGCGAGCAGGGGGGCCATGTGCTCTACAGCGGCCCGCCCGCCGGGCTCGAAACAGTGGAGGCCTCCCAGACCCGGCGCCATCTCTTCGGCGATCACGCGCTCCCCCACCGGACCCCGCGAGCTCCCACGGGCTGGCTACGCCTGACGGACGTCACCCGCAACAACCTGGACCGGCTCGACGCCGCTTTTCCCCTGGGGGTCTTCACCACCGTGACCGGAGTCTCCGGCTCGGGAAAGTCGAGCCTGGTCAGTCAGGTCCTGGTGGAGCTCGTCGGGGAGCGGCTCGGCCATCCCCTCCCCGCCGAGGAAGCGGAGGAGGGCGAAGAGCTGGAGCGCGCCGCCGTGGTCACCACCGGCGGCCGGATCACGGATGGAATGGAAACGATCAAGCGCCTGGTGCGAGTCGATCAGAAACCGATCGGCCGCACGCCCCGCTCCAACCTGGCGACCTACACCGGCCTGTTCGATCACGTCCGCAAGCTCTTCGCCGGCACCCGCGCGGCGCGCGCCCGCCACTACGACGCCGGACGCTTTTCCTTCAACGTCCGCAAAGGGCGGTGCGCGACCTGCGAGGGCGAAGGCTTCGTCATGGTCGAGCTGCTCTTCCTGCCCAGCGTCTACGCGCCCTGCCCCACCTGTCACGGAGCGCGCTACAACGCGAAGACCCTCGAGATCAAATATCGGGGAAAATCCATCGCCGACGTGCTGGCGATGACGGTCGACGAGGCGTGGGACTTCTTCCCTGACGAGCCGCAGGTGTGCCGCTCGCTCGACGTCCTGCGGGAGGTCGGCCTCGGCTACCTGCGGCTCGGCCAGCCGGCCACCGAGCTTTCCGGCGGCGAGGCCCAGCGCATCAAGCTGGCGGCCGAGCTGCAACGGATGGGACGGGGCAACACGCTCTACGTCCTCGACGAGCCCACCACCGGTCTGCACCCCGCCGACGTCGAGCGGCTGATGAGGCAGCTCGACGGGCTGGTCGAAGCGGGCAACACCGTCCTCGTGGTGGAGCACGACATGCGCGTGGTGGCGGGGAGCGACTGGGTGATCGACATCGGCCCCGGCGCTGGAGAGGAAGGGGGGCGCGTGGTGGCCTCCGGCACCCCCGCCGAGGTGGCCCGGTCCTCGGAGAGCCGCACGGCTCCTTATCTGGCGCGCTTTCTGGATGGAAGGCCATCCTGGCCGTCTCTCTCCTTGACAAACTAGGAGAGAGCAGGCCACACTCCTAGCCAAGCTAGGAGAAAGACCATGGCCAAGACCGCAGATCTGCTTCCCGGCACCCTCGACATGCTGATCCTCAAGGCGGTGTCGCTGAAGCCGCTGCATGGATACGGCGTGCTGCTGCGCATCCGCCAGATCTCGGGGGACGCGCTGGACATCCCGCAAGGGTCCCTCTATCCGGCGCTGTACCGGCTGGAGCACCAGGGGCTCATCGTGGCCGAGTGGGGGCAGAGCGAGAACAATCGCAAGGCGAAGTACTACACGCTGTCCGAGGCGGGGCGCCGCCGCCTGGAGGAGGAGACGGTGGGCTGGAACCGGCTGGCGTCGGCGATCGCCGCGGCCCTGAGCGCCGGGCCCGAGGAGGTGTGAGATGCCGAGAGGCCTGCTCGCCACCGTCCAGACCCTCCGCCGCCGCAACCGCTTCGAGGACGCCATGGCCGAGGAGATGCGCTTCCACATCGAGCGCTACGCGGAAGACCTCGTGCTCTCCGGCCTGCCGCCGGCGGAGGCGGCGCGCCGCGCCCGCCAGGAATTCGGCAGCCTCGACAACGTCCGGGAGGACTGCCGCGAGGCGCGCGGCCTGCGCCCCTTCGACCAGCTCCGCCAGGATCTCCGCTACGCCGCCCGCCTGCTGCGCAAGACGCCGGGCTTCACCGCCACCGCCCTGGCGACGCTGGCGCTCTGCCTGGGCGCCAACCTGACCATCTTCGCGGTGGTGGACGCGGTGCTGCTCCGGCCGCTGCCGTTCCCCGACGCCGGCCGGCTGGTGAGCGTCTACAACACCTACCCCAAGGCCGGCGTCCCCAACGACGGCTGCTCGCTGGCGAACTATTACGAGCGCCGGGGTCAGATCCCGGCCTTCTCGGGGCTGGCGGTCTACCGCGACGCCTCGGCGGTCGTGGGCGAGACGGGCGCGACGGAGCAGGTGCCGGTCACGCGGGTCTCGCCGGACTTCTTCTCCATCCTGGGGCTCGGCCCGGTGAGGGGTCGCGTCTTCACGGAGCTCGAGACGATGCAAGGGAAAAACGGCGCGGCTATCCTCACGGACAGCTACTGGCGGCAGCGCCTGGGCGCCGACCCTGGCGTGATCGGCCGCACGATCCGCGTCAACGCCATCCCCAGGACCGTGGTCGGGATCTTGCCGCCTCGCTTCAGCTTCCTCTCATCTCAGACGCAGATCTACCTCCCGCTCGCGTCGAGCCCCGAAGAGCGGTCTCCCCAGAAGCGGCACTCCGGGACCGCGCACATGATCGCCCGGCTCGCACCCGGGGCCACTCTGGAGGAGGCCCAGGCGCAGATCGACGCCCGCAACGCCGCCGTGGAGGTGAACGGCCCGGAGGCGAGGATGATGGCCGACGCGGGCTTCCGCTCGCTCGTGGTGCCCCTGCGGGCGGATCATGTGGCGGCGGTCCGCCCCACCCTGCTGCTGGTGCAGGCGGGGGCGCTCTTCCTGCTCCTCATCGGCGGCGTCAACCTCGTGAACCTGCTACTCATCCGCGCCAGCGGCCGGGTCAAGGAGGTGGCGGTCCGGCAGGCGCTCGGAGCGAGCCGGCGGCACGTCGTGAGCGGAGCCCTGGTGGAGAGCACCCTGCTGGCGCTGACCGGGGGCCTCCTCGGGCTGGCCGCCGGAGCGGGAGGCATCCGCCTCCTGGACCTGCTGGGGGTCGATCGACTGCCCTTGGGATCGCACGTCGCTTTCGACGCCCGCCTGGCACTGATCGCCCTGGCGGGCTCGCTCGCCGTGGGGGTCGCCCTCGGGCTCCCCGTGGCCTGGCTCAGCCTGCGCAACGCCGCAGCGACCGGCCTGCAAGCCGAATCCCGTGGCACCACGGCCGGCCGGGCTGCCCAGAGGCTGCGCCACGCCTTCATCGTCGCCCAGATCGCCCTGGCCTTCGTGCTGCTCGCGGGAGCGGGCCTGCTGGGGCTCAGCCTCCAGAAGGTGATGACCGTCTCCCCCGGATTCCGGCCCGAGCACGTATTGAGCGGACAGTTGGTCCTGCCGGTGCGGAGCTATTCGGGCCGGCAGGCCCTCCTCGCGGTCACCGAGCGGCTCACCGCGGAGATCGGCCGCCAGCCAGGGGTGCAGGCCGTGGGATTCGCCACCAACGTGCCACTCAGCGGTATCAGCAACAAGAGCGCGGCCACGGTCCAGGGGCACCGGCCGCAACCCGGAGAGCCGCCGCACGGCTTCTACTCTTACAGCGTGGGCGGCGATTACTTCTCCGCCTTGGGGTTCACGCTGCGGGAAGGACGTTTTCTCGCGGAAGCGGACTCCCGCCGCGCCGAGCGGGTCTGCGTGATCGACGAGGATTTCGCGCGCCGTTATTGGCCTAAAAACGGGCCTAAAAACGGGCCTAAAAGCGGGCCGCGCGGCGGCGCGCTCGGCCAAAGGATCTTCGAGGGCTCCGGCGAGGGGGACGCCGCTGAGGCCTACACCGTGGTGGGAGTCGTCGGTCCGGTGAAACAGGCGGGGCTGGTCGAGGACGAGGCCCAGGGTGCGATCTACTACCCCTTCGGCCACCGGCTCGACCACA
>JAICSG010000047.1 GCA_025937035.1 Thermoanaerobaculia bacterium
ATGAATTAGCCCGGTGGCGTAAGCCCCGGGAAAATAAGGATCTCCCCGTCGCCGATAGCCCCGACAGGGGCGGCAGGAATCCCTCGTAGGCCCTGGCCCCCCTGCGTACGCAGCGCTCTTTGCCCGGCGGAATCGGGCGTTGTCGAGGAAGACCTGCCGCCCCTGGCGGGGCTTTGGACGATCGGAAATCCCGTGTTCTCCCGGGGCTTACGCCACCGGGCTACTTCCTGTCGCCCTCCGGGCTGGAAGCAGAGATGTGTAGAAGAGGTTGCCTCGCGGATTACGCCTGCGACGACATCGAGGCGGCGCTCGCCGTGGGGTTCCAACCCTGCCGGACCTCCGTGCCCGCATAACGCTCCAGCAACGTCCCTTTTATGCACGCTTTGAAAAGCCCAAATCCTTGTCGCCTCTATCCGATGGCTCCCGAGCTTCGCCTCCTGGTTAAGCTCGGAATCCCTCGCGGGATGCCTCTTCTACGTCGCCGTGCGGAGGCGTTGACGCTGATTAGGAACAAGCGTAGGATTGAAAAGAAGTTATAGAATCAAGAGTATACGCTAGCCGGATATGATGAGCTCGGAGGAAATCGCGACGACGATATGTTTTCAAGGGTAAAACGGCGAAGGTTAACCTGGAGGCTATGGGCGTATTTCGGACTGATTGGATGGAGGTAACCAACATGAACGTCTTCTTAAGCTACTCCAGCCACAATGCGGAGTTCGCCTACCGGCTACGCCAAGCTCTCTGGAGCATTGGTATTATTACAATAGAGACCAATCTGAAAGAGACGGCCGGTGCTGGAATAATAGACAATCTCGACAAAGTGTTGCCTAATATCGACTACATTGTGGTTGTGTTTTCGCAGGCTTACAATAGGGATGAGTGGCTCGAGTCTGAGCTGATGGCATTTGTTGGGAAGTCACAGGCTGCAGGGCATGAGATTCTAATACCGATTCAAATAGAAGACTGTCATATCCCCTATGTCCTGAGAGATAAGATACGGGCTGATTTCAGAAGCTCGTTTGAAAAAGGTATCGAGGAGCTTCTGGCTTACATCGCCCGGCAGCGTCAGGCATTTGTAGTAATGAAGCTTGGCAATAAGGAGCTTGACTCAGCCTTTGACGGTGCCATCCAAGTAGTGGGGAAGGAGTTCGGCTATTCTGTTCTAAGGGTGGATAAGATACAAGATAGTGATAACGTCACGGTGCAGATCCTCCGGGAAATTTCAAAAAGCGAGATTGTGGTTGCGGATCTAACACATGACAGCCCTAACTGCTACTACGAAGTGGGGTATGCGCACGGGCTCAGGAAGGAAATTATACTTACTCGACGGACTGGAGCCGGCATACCATTCGATCTGGCAGGCAATCGCTTTATCGTGTGGGAAACGGAAGGTGATTTAAGGGAAGGTTTGAGGGAGCGTTTCGGGGCCATCAGAGCAAGGGCAAGACAGTCTATTCCACCCCCTATATCTTTGAGGAGCGGCGGAACCCGAGTCGAGGAAAAGCCGGGAATCGCGAAACCATCAGCAATTGAGATCGCATAACAAGCGCTTGCGTCGGACCGGCTTGACCGTCCGCGCGATGAAGCGTCGAGCGTTAGATGTCACAGTCACGAATTCTCATGACAAGCAAGCGCGCAGAAGCCCTCTTGAGATTGCTCGACGAGCTCGACGAATTCGAGATTCCGTTGAATCCATATTACGACGATCTCGAGCCGCAGGGAGTTATTGACAACCCGCTCTCGGGAAAGATCAACGCCCTGCGAGCGTTCTGGGACTTCGTTCATCCGCGGATTCGAGCGCAAGGGGGCGGAGAGCCATCACATCGGCATCCCAAGCTGATGCAGATTGATAGATCGATCCGTAAAGACATCAGAGGGTAGGCCGGTGTGGCAACACCCGAGGAGTGATCATCTAACGGCCTGAGGGCAGAAAAGGACGCGGCTTATGTCGAGCAAAATGAGCTCGGGTGATCACGTCATTGTTGTCAGCCTCCTGGTCGGCGTAATTTTTCTCCTTATCCTTGAGAGGGGAAAAGGAGGCCTTCCCGGGAGGAGCGGGCCAGAAAGGGCCGCTGGGCCCACATCAGATCCAATGCGGAGCCCGCCGGATTCAGGGTACCAGGAAGACAGGGAGGCACAGAAGCGCACGACGGAGGACATCTATCGGTTAGGCCATGCCATGTTCAGTTGGCTCACCGATCAGGTCTCGGCAGAGGCGGCCGGGCAGTCTCAGTCTGATAAGAAAATGGTGGATCTCGATGATTACCACCTGATCTCGCACAAGGAGCTTACCAAGATCCTTGTGCCCCAGTATATACAGGCAGTCCCGGAGAAGGACGGTTGGGGCCATCCCTATGAGTTTCATCTGCACGTGATGAACCCCGTGGCGTCTCGGGTCATGTGTATCCGCAGCCCGGGACGGGACGGGAGGTTCTCCACGAGAAACTATGAGGTCGGTGGGTTCCCTCTAAACAAATTCGATGAGGATATTGTATGGGCAGACGGGTATTTTGTCCGCTGGCCAACGAATGAATAGACCGCGGATCGGCCCTGAGGGAATCGTCCCCTCCCCATCGTTGTTCTCCGGAGACCGGAGGTCTGCCCTCCGGCTGACAAGGAGGACACCAACGTGCAGCAGTACGATGCGATCTTCATCGGCAGCGGCCACAACGCGCTGATCGCCGCCGCTTATCTATCCCGCGCGGGCTGGAGCGTTCTGGTGCTGGAGCGGAACGACCGGCCGGGCGGGCTGGTGCGGACCGAGGAGCTGACGGTTCCCGGCTTCCGCCACGACGTCTATTCGAGCTCCCACCCCCTGTTCGTCACCTCGCAGGCCTACGCCGAGCTCGGGCCCGAGCTCACCGGACGGGGCCTGCGCTATCTGAACACCGACAAGCCGACCGGCGTCTCGCTGCCGGACGGCCAGAGCGCCGTCTTCTTCCGCGATCTGGAGGCCAACGTGGCCGAGGCCGACAGGCTCCATCCGGGCGACGGCCAGGCCTTCCGCGAGATGATGGAGGAATTCAACGTCCACGCCGGGGACATCTTTCCGCTCTTCGGCATGGACCTCGCCTCGCCCGAGGCCGCGCCGTTCCTGCGCCGGCTGATGGTCAACGCCGAGGGGACCGGCCCGTCGCCGTTCGCCTCCGAGCTCCTTTTGCCCGCCCGCGACGTGCTGGAGGCGCGCTTCCGCTCGCGCGTCTTCCGGGCCCTGGCGGCCCCCTGGGTGCTCCACCTCGGACGCACGCCCGACGGCGCCAACAGCGGCTTCTGGGTGCCGCTGACCCTCGCCGCGATCATGGGCGGCGGCATGGCGACCGCCGAGGGGGGCAGCGAGAGCCTCGCCCGCGCTTTGACCCGCCTGATCGAGGACCACGGCGGCGTGCTCCTCACCGGCAGCGCGGTCGAGAAGATCCTGGTCCAGGACGGCAAGGCGGTGGGCGTGCGGGTCGAGGGGGGAGAGGAGTATCGGGCCGGCCGGGCGGTGGTGGCTTCCACCAATCCGGACCAGCTCTATCTGCGCCTGCTGGCGGACGCCGAGGTGCCGGCGCCGCTGCGGCGGGAGGCCTCACGCTACCGCTACGGCCGGGGGTGCGCGCAGATCCATCTCGCGCTCTCCGAACCGCCGCGCTTCGCCGACGGGCGGCTGGACAACGCCGGGCTGGTCCATCTGACGCCGGGCCTCTCGGGGCTGGGGATGCACGTCCAGGAGGCGCTCTCGGGGCTGCTGCCGCGCGAGCCCACCATCTCCTTTGACGTGCCGACGGGTCTCGACCCCTCGCGGGCGCCGGAGGGCAAGGCGGTGGTGCGGGCTCAGATCCTGGAGGTCCCCTGCAAGCCGCGCGGCGACGCGGCCGGGAAGATCGAGGTGGGGGACGGCACCTGGACGGAGGACCTCAAGCGGTGCTTCGCTGACCGGGTGATCGAGATCGTCGGCCGCCACGCTCCGAACCTGCCGGGGGCCATCCTGGGGTGCCACGTGATCAGCCCCGGCGACCTCGCCCGCTTCAGCCCCAATCAGGGCCCGGGCGATCCCTACGGCGGCTCGCACGACCTGGCGCAGAGCTATGTCTTCCGGCCGCTTCCGAGCCAGCCGAGCCACCGCACGGCCGTGCCGAACGTCTACCTGCTGGGGGCCGCCACCTGGCCGGGGCATGGGGTGAACGGCGGGTCGGGGTATATCGTGGCTCAGCAGCTTTTGAGGGGGTGAGGTTCGTACCGCTACGGGAGCTTTGGCGCTCCCGGAAGGCCAGGCGCAAAAGACAGTTCCAGGTACGGTATCCTCCTCCTCACGAATGGCAGTCCTCCGCCGTTTCCGTCGCGCCGCCCTATTCCTCTGTCTGCCCGTCCTTCTGGCCGGGTGCGGACGCTCCGTCCCCGAGCGCCCCTCGGAGACGGTGCGCGACCTGATCGCCGACCTGGACCTCGCCGAGATCCGGCGGGAGCCGGGCCTGGTGGACCTGGGGACGCCCGAGGCCCGGCCGCTGCTGCGGGGAGGATGGTCCGGGAACGAGGGCAAGGGCGCCCACACCTTCGTCTGGAGCGACGGTCCGGAGTCGGAGATGGTGATCTTCCTCGCCCGGGTGCGCGACATTCCCCTGACGCTCAAGGGGTCTCCGTACTCCTCGCCCTCTTCGCCGGTACCGCCAGGTCAGGAGGTCGGCCTGCTGCTCAACGGCGCCGCCGTGGGCCGGGTCGCGATCCAGGGGGAGGAGGCCAGGACCGTGCTCCCGGCGCGGGCGCTGCGGGAAGGGGAGAACCATCTCGTCCTGCGCTACGCCTGGACGCGCGTGCCCAACGAGGAGAGCGGCGGCGCGAGCCAGGACCACCGCCGTCTCGCCGTGGCCTGGGACTTCCTCCGCTTCGGCACCGGCGTCGACGAGCAGGAGCGCGTGCGTGCCGCCGGCGACCAGCTCGCGATCCCCTTCGGCCGGCGGGTGGACACCTTCCTGCGCCTTCCTCCGGGGGCGGTGCTGGCGATGGACGATCTGCGCTCCCGCGGCGGCCAGCCCGGCGAGCTGCGGGTGACCCTGCGTCCCGAGGGGGGCGTCGCGCGGGAGGTGGCCCGCCTCCGTCCCGGCCAGGGGCCCGCCGTCGTCAAGCTGGAAGGAACGGGAACGGGGCTGGCGCGGCTCTCGCTCCTCGCCGTGGCGGAAGAGACGCCGGCGGGGAGCGGCGGCCTGGTGCTGCGCCGGCCGGCCGTCGCGGCACCCGCGGCTCCAGGAGCTCCGGCGGGCGCGCGGACCGCGGCCACGGTGGCCCCAGCCCCCCCGCGGCCGGCTGTCCCGGCGGCTGGACGGCCGCCCAACGTAATCCTCTATCTCGTGGACGCCCTGCGGGCCGACCACCTCGGCTGCTACGGCTATTCGCGGCCCGTCTCGCCGCACATCGATGCCTTCGCCGGCGGGGCGGTGCTGTTCCGCCACACGGTGGCCCAGTGCTCGTGGACCCGGCCGTCCACCACCACCATCCTCACCGGCCTCTACCCGCGCACTCACAAGGTCAACAACCTGCGGCACAAGCTCTCCGAGCAGGCCCTCACCCTGGCCGAGATGCTGCGGGCCAGAGGGTACCGCACGGCGGGGTTCGTCACCAACGGCAACGTATCGGCCCGCTACGGCCTGGGCCAGGGGTTCGAGACCTACAAGCTCCTCCCCTACAAGCACAGCTCGGCGGCCGACGTCAACGCCGAGGCGGCCGGCTGGCTGCGGAACGGATGGACGAAGGACACCCCCTTCTTCCTCTACCTCCACACCATCGAGCCGCACACCCCCTACGACCCCGCGCCCGCCTTCCGGCGGCGTTTCGCCCCCGAGGTCCACGACGAGGCCCTCACCCAAGCGAGGATCTTCCGCTTCCTCGACCTTGGAAAGGCCGTCCCCACGCCGGAGATGTTCCGCAGCTTCCTCGATCTCTACGACGCCGAGATCGCCACCAACGACGCGGCCTTCGGCGACCTGATCGACCTGCTGGTCCGGCGCGGGCTCTTGGACAATACGGTCATCGTCTTCGTCTCCGACCATGGCGAGGAATTCCTCGACCACGGGGGCTGGGAGCACGGCACGACCCTGCACGACGAGTTGCTGAACGTCCCCCTGATCGTGCGGGTCCCCGGGACCGGCCCCCGGACCGTGCAGCGGCAGGTCCAGCAGGTGGACGTGGTGCCGACCGTCCTCGACCTCCTCCGCCTGCCCGTGCCGCCGGTCGTGGAAGGCCACAGCCTGGTTCCCTGGATGACCGGCGGCGCCCCCGACAGCGAGCCGGAGACCACGGCCTATTCCTGGCTCAGCCTGGATGGCTCCCGAGTGGCCGCGGTCACCACGCCCGCCTGGCGGCTGATCGACGACCGCGGAAACCACCCCCGCCACTACCTCTACGACCGCCGGACCGATCCCGGCGAGCACCGCAACGTAGCCGACCAGCGAAAGGTGCGGCGGGGCTATCTTGCGTCGCGCCTCCGGGCCGAGGAACGCCCCCGCAAGGGCGCTCTCCGGGCGGGTGAGGCCACCACGGACGCCAAGCTCCGCAAGCAGCTCCAGGCGCTCGGGTATCTGCACTGAGCCAGCCCCCGCGCGAGCTCGAAGACAGGGCCCATTCTTCGCCAGTAGGGGCGGCCCGATGTGGCCGCCCCTGCGTGCCGTTTCTGAGAGGGGGCCTACGGGTAGCTCAGCCCGCAGGAGCCGCCGCCGGCGTTGATCCAGTTCTGCTGGATCAGGTAGTCGCGGGTGCCCATCTGGACGTTGGCGCCGGCGCCGTTGGGCGCGGTGTAGATGTCGCCATATTTGAAGGCGCACTTGTCGGCGTTCTCGTCCCCCTGGCCGCTGTACCAGGCGTTGAGCTGGGGATCGGTGACCGCCTCGGACAGCTCGTGGGCGATGACGGAGGCCATGCCGTCGGCGCCGATGTTGTCGTTGGGGCTGTGATACCGCAGCCGGGTGCAGCCGTTGGGGCACTGGGTGCTGGCATCGCCGATGAACGCGAATTTGAGGTTCGAGCCGTTGATCTTGTCGTAGGTGTGCCAGCCGCAGTAGTTGGAGCAGAAGCCCGACACCTCGGTCACGTCCTGCGAGGTGAGGACGAAATAGACGCCGTTGGTGTCCTTCGGCAGGCGGCCGCTGGTGATCGCGTCGGCCACGATGTCACGCACGTCGTCGTCGCTCAGCGCCTTGCCGCGCGAATAGTCGTCGGTGGTGGACCCCTTGTAGGACACGGAGTTGCTGACGTGCTTGAGCTGCCGGCCGGCGCCGCTGTAGTAGGTGGTGTTGATGTTGTACCAGGGGGTGCCGCCGATGCTCTCGGCCAGGTTGGTCAGGATGTCGATGGCGCTGTTGTTGCTCCAGTCCCCGTACCAGATGTAGTACATGTTGACGGTGCCCAGCATCACGGGACCGTTGTGATAGTTGATGCCGTTGTTGGCCGGCGGCGGGGTCGGAGGCTTGCGGGCCCGCTTCTCCAGACTGGGGGAGAGATCGGGGGCTCCTTGCAGATTCCACCCCCCTTTGCCGGTGGGGACGACGTCGTGGCCGTTCCCCGGAGACACGGCCTGCGCGTTGGCAGCAGCCGTCAGGATTCCGCACATCGTCAGCGCCAGACCCAGGTTGTTCAATCTCATAGTTGCTCCTACAGCGCAGGGTTGTCACCCCTCCTAACAGATCCAACGACGACAAATTCCCCGGCCAGGCGCGCTCCGGAGCCCTGCCGAGCAACGGCCGGGGGAGCTCCAGGGGAGGGGAGCGCTCTCCTTGGCGCTCCAGATGAGATTGGCCAGCAAGGGATGTTCCATTTCAGGGGCGGCTTCCACGGGGACGCCCGCCGGGATAGAGATCACGGCGCGCCGGTGAGCTGGAGGGTGGGGAGGGCGGCGCCCGCCAGCTCCCGCTCCATGCCGCGCTCGACCGCCTCGATCAGGTAGGGGCGCAGCCGCTCCGGCGGGAGGATCTGGTGGATCGAGCCAACCTGCTGGGCCCGCTGGACGCTGTGGATGTGATCGAATTCCTCCGCCACCTCGCCCAGCTTCTCGGAGCGCACCGCCTCGCGGGTCTCCTCCAGTTGGGCCAGCAGGCGCGCGCGGTCGCCCCGCTCGGGATCGGCGATCGCCTTCTCGAGCTCCACCACCCGGGGGTCCGCCTTCATCCGCTTGTCGACCTCGCGGGCGAAGATCACGGCCGCGGCCGGCGCGCCGCCGATCACCGAGGCGTGGGTCCCTTCGAGCGCCGCCACCTCCATGTTGTCGTGCAGGGCGTTGGAGAAGACCACGAAGGCGCCGCCGTGGTAGCGGGAGACCACGCAGAAGACGATCGGCCCCCGGAAGTTGACCACCGCGCGGCCGATCTCGGCGCCGTATTCGAGCTGCCAGTAGCGCATCGACTCCGGCGAGCCGTCGAAGCCCGAGAGGTTGGCCAGCACCACCAGCGGCCGGTTGCCGCTCGCGGCGTTGATCGCCCGCGCCACCTTCTTGGACGCCAGGGGGAAGAGGGTGCCGCCGGTCCACTGGTCGGGCCCGTAGACCGGCACCCAGCCGAGGCGGGGGAGGGGTTTGGACTCGAAGCCCAGCAGGCAGACCGGATGGCCGCCCAGGTGGACGTCCCAGACCACCGCGATCTCGGCGTCGCGCATGCCGTACCAGCGCTCCAGGGGGGGATGGTCCTGGTCGGAGACGGCCTCCATCACCTTGCGGATCTCGAACGGCTTTTTGCGCCCCGGATTGGCGGCGGCCGAGAGCACCTCGCCCACGGTGCGGAAGGCGCCGCCGTGCGGGAAATCGCGCACGTCCCGATCGCGCGGATCGCGGGTGGGGGCGGGCCGGGGGAAGCGCTCGCCCGGGGCCACCCAGGTGTGCTCGTAGTAGCGGAGCAGGATCTGGCAGGCCTCCGAGAGGTCGCGGGCGAAGTACTGCGCCTGGCCGTTGGGGCCCATGATCCGCTCGTAGCCGCCGATCCCCTGATTGTCCTCGGCCGAGACGCCACCCGAATAATCGAGGGCCTGCTTGCCGGTGAGCACCATGGCCCCCTCGGGGGTCATGATCAGGATGCCCCGCGTGTGCATCAGCATGGTGGCCTCGGCGTTCCAGTAGGGCTGGGCGCCGACGTTGATGCCAGGCACGATTACGTTGACCTCGCCGCCCGCTTGGGTGAATTCCACCAGCCGGCGCAGCACCAGGGCGATCCAGTCCATGTTCTCGGTGCCGCTGTCCATGGCGATCTTCGCCCCCCCGGAGAGGGCGAGCCATTCGAGCGGCACCCGCATCTGCTGGGCGAGGTCGAGGGCGGCCACGATCCGCCGGCACTCGGGCTCGGCCAGGGCGCCCATGCCGCGGCTGGGATCGCCGAGCAGGATCACCCGCGCCATCCCCTCGGGGTAGCGGGGGGTGAAATTGCGGATGACCCCCACCACGACGTTGGCCTTGTTGTTGCCGTAGGGGCGGTCCACCGGAGCCAGACGGCCGGCGTCGTCGAGGTCGTGCTCGATGAATTCGCCGGGCGGGAGATCGGCGGCGGCCTCGCGCTGCGGCGGGGCCAGCCGTTTGATCACCTCGTAGGGGTAGGGGAGGCCGCGCCGCCGCAGGTCGACCACCTTCTGGGCGTACTCGCGCAGCGGCTTGAGGGGGACCTCCGTGGGCTTGCGGACGCGCAGGACCACGCCCGACCCCTCGAAGTTGGAGATCTCCAGCACCCAGTCGCGCAGCTCGCCGCTCTCGCGGTCGGGGATGCGGCAGCGCACCGCCACCTTCTCCAGGCCGAGCCCCTCGCTGAGCGGCGCCAGGCGGTGCACCAGGGCGGTGAGCTCGTCCGTCCGCAGATCGACCGGCGGCCAGACGCCGAGCAGCACGCGGTTCCATTGCAGCCGCTCGCCCGTGGCGCGGCGGGACTGGAAGCGGCGGATCCCCGCCAGGGCCTCCATCAGCATGTGCTCGAGCTGGGGGAGCTGGACGATGCGCCCCTCGGCGTCGCGCACCGGGGTGAGGTCGCGCACCTCGGCCATGGCGAACAGGCGCTCGTCGCGCGGGTTCTCGCGGGCCACGCCGTGGAAGAGGTAGACCGCCTCGGGCGATTCCAGGCGGTCGAGATGGAAGCTCTGGAGTCGCCAGAGCTCCAGCCGCAGGGCCACCAGGGGATGGATGCCGCGGGAGATGCGGTCCTCCGCGAAGGCGCCGCCCTCCATCCGCCGGAAGGTGAAGTGGCGTATGCCGGCCGGGCTCGCGATGGAGACGGCCACGCGGCGCAATCCTTCCGGCAGCGGGAGATGAGCCAGCAGCGCGGCGATCTCGCCCGCCTCGGCGTCCTCGGCCGGAGGATCGCCCGGCCGCCAGAGATAGAGGTCCACCACGGTCTCGATCTCCGCAGCGGCCTCGCCGGCCAGCCGGGCCAGGGTCTCCAGGCTGCGGGCGAGGCGCGGGTGGCCGGCGTGGGTGGCGATCAGATGGACGGGCGCGCCCCGGTAGACGTAATCCGCCACGGCGAAGGTCTGGCCGCCGAGGACGGTGGTCGCCAGCTCGCCCAGCTCCCGGATGCGGTAGTAGCGCCTCACCATGACCTCCAGCAGGGCCGCGCGCAGCAGGGGATCGGCGGTGGCGAACCGCCGCGAGAGCACGGGCTGGAGCGGCTGCGGGCATTCGACCAGGGAGTGGATGAGCGCTCGCCGCTCTTCCGGGCCGGGTGAGGCGGCCAGCCGGGCGAGGTCCGAGGCGGCGGCGGCGTAGATGCGCTCGCGGGCGGCGAGCAGCAAGGGGCGGTCAAAGACGCGGTAGCGCACCTCGCGCGCCAGGTCGTGCACGGCCGGCTCCCTCCCCTGCGTCTCGGCGATCACCCGGTCGAGCAGCTCGCGCAGGCCGGGGACCTCCGGGAAGCCGCCGCGCTCCAGCCATCCTTCGAGCAGGGCGAGGACGGCGGGCACCTGCCGCGGCTGGTGGCGGGAGATGGCGACGCGGAACAGGCTCTCCTCCAGCTCCGGCGTGCGGTCGAGGCCGTTCAATCCATAGTGGGCGAGGGCACGGCGGAGCTTGTCGAGGAAGGCCTCGGGGAGGCCCGCGCCGCGCGCGTCGAGGTCGCGCAGATAGGTGAAGAGGGACTCCTCGGCGCTGAGCCGGTTGTTGCCCTCCGCCCGCCGGCGGAAGAGCGAGTTGAGGTCGGCGTAGGCGCGGAGGATCTCCTCCTCGATCGTCAGATCCCCGGGCCCGGGCGGGCCCGCCTCGCCGGAGACCAGACGCTGGACCGTCCGCGGGTCGGCGTCGTAGCCGAGGATCAGGCGGCGCGCCTCGTCCAGCGCCTCGCCGCGCGGACTGGCCGGCCCGTCCGCGGCGGGGACCAGGGACTCGAAGCGCACCCGGGGCCCGGAGGTGGCCGGGACGCCGCCGCGGTCCAAAGGCTCCAGGGCCAGGAGCGGCCCACCGGTCCCCACCTGGGCGTTCCGGCGCGTCAGCAGCTTGCGCACCCGGCCCGGCCCGGGGGCGACCACGGTGGTCTCCATCTTCATCGCTTCCAGCACCGCCAGGGGGGCGCCGGCGGCCACCTCGTCCCCCTCGCGGACGGCGAGCGAGACGACCACCGCCGGGGCCGGCGAGCGCACGATGCCGCCCGCGTCGCGCTCGATGCAGTGGGGGATGCCGTCCACCTCGACCAGCAGGCGGCTCTCCTGGGCGGCCAGGGAGACCCGCCAGCTCCGGCCGCCGCAGGAGAGGGCGCGGCCGGTGCGCCCCGGAGGCTCGGCGAGCACCTCCAGGCGGACCCCCTCGACCTCGACGCGGAACAGCCGGCGGTCGAGCCGGCTGACGTGGAAGAGGTACTCGTGCCCCCGGTGGCGGAGCTCGACCGAGCGGCCGATCTCCTTCGGCACCTCCGGCCGCCCGCGGGCCGCCGAGGCGTAGAAGCGGGAGCGGGCCAGCGCCAGCTCCTCCTCGTAGCCGGCCACCGCCGCGGCCAGCAGGGCCGCCTCGGCGCCGCGCCGGGGGAGGTGCTCGCCGCTCGCCACCAGCCGCTCCAGCCAGCCGGGATCGGCGGGCTTGCGGGCGGTCAGCTCGGCGCGGTCGAGCACCTCGGTGAGAAAGGCCTTGTCCGTGGTGCCGCCCCGCACCGCGACCTCGGTGCGGGCGAGGCCGCGCTGGAGACGGTTGAGCGCCTCGCCGCGGGTCCGCCCGTGGGCGGTGACGCGCACGATCTCCTCGCCGTCCGGCGGCTCCTCCCCCTCCTCGACGGCGGCGTCGGCGCGCAGCCCCGCCCCGGCCGGCAGGCGCAGGGCCTCGATGACCCCGGAGCGCGGCGCGAAGCCATCCTCCGGGTCGAGGGCCGAGAGGGTCACCTGCATCGAGTAGCCGCGGGATTCCGGCGGATGGGCGTCGAGCGTGCCGCCGCGCGAGAGGTGGAGCTCCAGGGCGGGGAGGTCGAGCTCGTCGCGCGCCTCGATCGCCGCCACGGCCTCGGGCAGGCCGGGCGCGGTGCCCAGGAAGCGCTGCTCACCGCTCGCCGGATCGGCCAGGAACGACACCGTGAAGGCGCCGGGAGCGCCGCGCGCGCCGGCCAGGCGGGCCGCGGCGTCGCGTAGCGAGCGCGAGAGATCCCGGGGGACCGGCGGCGGCGACTCGGCCAGCACCACGCGGTCACCCAGCCGGAGGGTGACGTCGATCAGCCCCGGAGTCCACACGATCCCCCGGCGGTCGACCAGGACGGGCGCCTCGATCCGGCGGACGCCCGTCGCCGA
>JAICSG010000610.1 GCA_025937035.1 Thermoanaerobaculia bacterium
CCCGGCTGGAGCCGGACCGGCTCATTCTCTGCATTCATCCCCCCTCCTTGCCGTACACGGCAACCCGTAAGGACGACAGCGGACATACCTAAGGCGAGAACGACGCGCTTGCCGTTCCAATGAGCCATGGGAAATCTCCTTGCTGACCTGGGATGGGAGTTACGACACGCCTATCCAGAACGCGATGAGCGTTCGGGGAGTGGACCATCCAGGAGGAGACTTACCGGCGGGTCTGGATCACGAAGGTGCTTTCGGACAAGGGGCGGCCACCCGTTTCCGGAACGATCCGGACGCGGTAGGTGCCGTCGGGCAGGTCGGAGCGCCGCAGGAAGAGCCGGAAGTCGCGCGGGGTCAGCCGCAGGGGATCGCTGCGCCACACGGGGCGCCCCTTGGCGTTGAGGATCTCGAAGTGCGCGTCCTGCGGCGGGATCGAGGCGTCCACTACCAGGGTCAGCAGGACGTGATCGTCCTGAGGAGGGATCTCCAGAACCGTGGGTCCCCGGTGGGTCTCGCCCAGAACGACCTCTTGCGGAGAGATGTCGAAGACCGGCGCCGAGAGCTGCTTCACTTCGCGGCGCAGCGTGGCCGCCCAGAGCCCGAGGCCGATCGCCAGGAGAGCGAACATCGCCGCCAGCGAATAGCCCGGTCCGAACCATGAGCCCGGCTTCCGCGACGCGGCCGGGCGGGCCGCGAGAGCCAGGGCCCGGGCCCGCTCCGGGACCTCCCGGATCCAGTCCCGATATTCGGAGTCGGCGTCGACCTCCTCCGCGAGGGGGGAGGGCTCCAGGGTTCCGGCTTCCAGCCGCCGGACCTGCTGGAGCGCCTCGGCGACCGTCTCCGGCGCCAGCCTCCCCGAGCGCAGCCCGGGCTCGAAGAGACCGGGGCGCAGCCAGACGGAGAGCCGGCACCGCAGGCAGAGCGGCCCGCCGGGCGCCGTGGCCGGCACCTCGACGTCCGCGCCGCCGGCGAGAGGGTTGGTGTCCGCGGGCACCGCCAGGAGATCGCCCTGCGGCCGCCGGTCGAGGAGCGCCCACTCCACCGGCAGCTCTCCCGTGGCCCGGAGGACGAAGAGGTCTCCCGGCTCCGGAGGCCCGTCGCTCGCGGGACGCACGCGCGCCCGCGCGGTCCTCGGGAGCAACCGTTCACGAAGGTCGTCAGTGGGCATCAAGTCCGCTCGTCGATCTGAACCTGAATAGATTGCTTCTAAAAAGCTTTAACTGCAACCCCGCCCCGACTGGCGGCACGGCACCTCTCCAGGAGAGATCCCAGCGTTTCGTAGAGACCGGGCAGCCGCTCCCGGGGGATGCGGAGTTGCTCGGCCAGCCGGCGCAGGGAGGGGCGTTCCTCGTCCCCGGTCTCCTGCAGGAGCTGCCCGAGCCGGGCGTCGGGCGCCTCCCCTCCTTCCCCTTCCGACGCCTGGAGCCTGACAAACTGCCAGAGCGTGGTCAGATACTCCCGGGTCTTCTCGCTGGTGTCCAGACGCCGCAGGCCGGTCAGGACGCAGTCCACCAGCCAGCGGAAGAGCTGCCGCTCCTCCACCCGCTGATCCGGCGGAACGACGCGCACCCGGCTCCGCCCCTCCTCCTCCCCGCCCTGCGGCGCGGCCTCCCCCTGGGACTGGTCGAGGATCGCCGCCCACCGCTTCCGTACGTCCGCCTTCAGGGGATCGACCAGATCCTTGAAGCGGAAGACGCCGAGCCCCTCCCGCCGCAGATCCGGCAGCCGCTCGCGCAGCCGCCGCACGACCTCCTCCTGCCGCTGGCCCCGCAGGGTCACCAGATCCGGCAACAGATCATCGTTCCAGGAGGGTACCAGAGCGGCGATCTCCTCGCGTGCCGCCGCGGGGGATTGCGCCCCGGGCGCGAAGCTCAGGACGGTGTCGTTGCGCACCCCCTCGTCCCCCGAGAGGACGTGCAGAGCCCCCTCCTCGATCGCCATCCGCACCGCCGACCGCAGCACCTCGAATACCTGCGAGCCCAGCGGATCGTGCTCTCTCTGGCGCTCGTGCAGGAAATGGCGAATATTCAAAAAAACCAGACCGTCGATGTTCGGCTTGATCTTGAGCTGTGCCTCCAGGCCGCGCAGGCGCGAGACGAAAATGTAGGAGTAGCACTCGAAAAGCAGCTCCTCCAGAGCCCCCTGCCTCCCTTCGCCGGTCTCCCAGGAATCCCAGCCATAAATCCCCAGATAGGCCGGAGGGCTCTCCCAGAGGCCCCGCCGCCGCAGCTCGTTGCGCAGGGCCGAGCGCAGAGCGGTCCAGAGCGGTGCCAGGGACCTTTCATCCAGCGGCTGCCCCCCCGACAGCAGGCGCACGTGGTCGGTGAAGACGTGTGAATCCTCCAGGAGGATCGGCTTCCTCCTGCCCCAGAAAGATTTGATGGCGCTCACGCCCCTCTATTTCATCACAAGGCCGACCTTCCCCCTAGCCAGAGCTTTTCGCTCGCGATCCAGCCAATTCCGAAAACGGCTCCGTTAATAGCCCCGCAGGCGAAGTTGGGACGCCACGAAAGCCGGCCGGCAAACGTACCGATCCGATCGCGAAAGCGGTCGGGCCGGATCCCAGAAACCTATTCGGTTCAACGTTTTCCGGGCCATTCGGCCTTCAAGGAGAGGTCTGTGATTCTTTCCAACGCGTCTGTTCGCAAGGCTTTCGTGCCGGTGGTTTTCGCCGGCTTCCAGATGCTCCTCGCCACCGCCTCCGGCGTCCACGCGCAAACGGACTGCCAGACCGAGCTCGGCACCTCGTCCGGCTTCACCAACCTCGGCAACGGCGACTCCACGTCGCAGACCGCGGGGGTCGTCGAGTGGGATGGCGAGGTGCTCAAGCTCGGGACCAACACCTCGGGTGTGCTGACCGTCAACGCCTCGGGCTCCCGCTCCGGGGGCTCCCTCTACACCCAGGGCTCGTCCACCCCTCATCCGCTGGTCAACCGGGCCAACATCGGCACCAATCAGCGGGATCTCACGGTGGTCGTCCCCGCCGGCCACCACTGCATCGAGCTGCACCCGGGTCCCGGCGCGAGCGGCGACATTACGCTCACGGCCTCGTTCGTGGACTCCTGCCATCTCGGAACCCCCGACGATCACGGCGACAGCTTCCTCTGCGCCACTCCGATCACCGTGGGCGGCAGCTCGGCCAGCGGTGAGATCACCTCGACGAGCAGCGTGGACGACGTCGACATGTTCGTGCTCACGCTCACGTCCTCGGCGACGGTCACCATCGCGAGCTCGGGCGGGGGGTATGTGGGGGGCAGCCTCTACGACGGCAGCGGCTCGCTGATCACGTCGAACAATACCGGCTGGAGCTCGGCGAATTTCTCGATCAGCCAGTCGCTGAGCGCGGGCACGTACTACGTCGAGGTCACGGGCCCGAATTCGGCCACGTACGGGCTGAGCGTGACGTCGCCGTAGGCCCCTCATCACCCCGGCCCTCTTCTCCCGGCCCTCCACCCACCAGCCGGGGAGAAGAGGGAGACCTCCGGCGGAAGCTGTTTGTAGGGGCGGCCCTGTGTGGCCGCCC
>JAICSG010000834.1 GCA_025937035.1 Thermoanaerobaculia bacterium
GCCAACTTGGCCCCGCTGTTGTGGGGTGTTATCCCGGCGCGGCCTTAAAACAACCCGGGGGGGGGGGGGCCCGGTGGGGCCGCCGGGGGGGGGGGGCTTTGGGCGCGCTGGGCGCCCACACTGCACCGCCCCTACTCTCTCCGCCGCCCCATCTCCCCCCCTGCCCACAGCGGGAGCTGGGTCGACACCAGCAGCCCCAGGAGCGTGAAGCCGGCGCCGTAGAGCAGGGCCTTGCGGTTGCCGTCCGTGGTGGCGACGAGGCGGGCATGATTCATCTCGTCGCGGGTTGGCGGCGGCAGGCGGTTGAACATCCCGCCGGCTCCGAAGGCGAGGCTGGAGGACTGCTGGCGCAGCATGCGGTCGATGCCGGGCTTGGCGGCGGGCGGAATCCGGGGGCTCGTCTGCACCACCCCCTGGAGGTCGCCGACGATCGAGGTGAGGAGCACCGCGCCGATGATCGCCGCGCCCAGCGACGAGCCGATCTGGCGGAAGGTGTTGGTGACTCCCGAGGCCTCCCCCGCCTCCTGCACCGGCACCGCCGAGAGCGTCAGGTTGTTGATCTGCGACTGCACCAGGCCCATCCCCAGGCCGTAGAGGGCGAGGCCGGGGACCAGGGCCACCAGCGGCGTATCCACCCCCATCGCCCAACGCATGGCGAGCAGGGCGAAGAAGTTGACCACCAGCCCGGTCTGCACCAGCCGCTTTTGCGGGATCCACTTCGACATCACCGCGGCGCCCGGCGAGAACAGGAACAGCATCGCCGGCATCGGCAGCAGGGTGAGCCCGGTGTGGAAGGCGTCGAGGCCGCGGACCGACTGCAGGAAGACCGGCAGCGAGAAGACCATCCCGTTCTGGCTGAGCATGACCACGCCGACCACCGAGGCTCCGGCCACGAAGGCGCGGTTGCGGAAGATGTGCAGGGAGACGATCGGCGTGCCGCCCCGCTGCTCCACCCGCCGTTCCCAGAGCACGAAGCCCACGAGGATCAGCATACCCAGCAGGATCGCGAACGGCACGATCGACAGGCCTCCGAGGTCGAGCTGCCATCCCGCCACGGCGAACGGCTTGAGCGCGTGAATCCAGCCGTAGGAGGACGACTCGATGATCCCGAAGACGACCGCGAGCAGCCCCAGCCCGGAGAGCAGGACGCCGCCGTAGTCGATCTTCCTCTGCCTCCGCGGCGGCTCGTCGCCGATGATCAGCGAGCCGAGCAGCAGCAGGGCCACCACGAAGACGTTGATGCGGAACCCCCAGCGCCAACTGTAGTGGGTGGTGAGATAGCCGCCGAGGATCGGCCCCACCGCCGCCGCCGCCGCCGCGATGCCCCCCCAGACGCCGAAGGCCAGGGCGCGGTCGTGGCCGCGGTATTTCGCCACCAGGAGGGAGGCGGTCGCGGGCATCATCATCGCCGCGCCGATCCCTTCGATGATCGCCTCGCCGAGCATGAGCATGGGGATTGACTGGCTGATCGAGGCCAGGAAGGAGCCCACGGCGAAGAGGAAGGCGCCGAGCCGGAACATCTTCCGGCGGCCGAAAAGGTCGCCCAGCCGGCCGCCGGTGACGGTCAGCGCGGCCAGGGTCAGCGAGTAGGCCGAGATCACCCATTGCAGGCTCTGCAGGGTGGTGTGGAGCTCGCGGATCAGCGTCTCCAGCGAGACGTTGAGCAGGGTCGTGTCGATGATGATGATCGCCAGCGCCAGCGAGAGGACGAGCAGGGTGCCCCACTTGCGGAGCCCGGATTCCTGCGGGGCGGTCTGACCGGCCTGGGGTTGCGGCTCGTCGTGGGGGCGCGGTTGGGTCTGAGGCTCTGCCATGGTGCTGCTCATGGTATGGGAAATGGGGAGCAAGGGGTGTGCCGGGAGCTAACCCCGGCGCGCCTTGAGCCGCTCCACCACCACCGCCGCCCCCGCCCCGGCCGCCGCCAGGAAGAGGATCGCCCCGCCATGCGCCACCAGCACGTGCGCGGGCGCCGAAACCCAGCAGAAGAGCCGCACCCCGGCGTCGGCCATCAGGCCGGCGCCCAGGCCGTAGATGGCTCCCGCAACCGCCGGCCGGGTGGGGAGGGCGCGGGCGGCGAGCCAGGCGGCGGCGGCCAGGATGGGCACGCTCGACGCCGCGGCCATCCAGAAGCACTCCCAGGCGAAGCGCACCCAGACGCCCGGCGGCACGGCGGCCGGCGCCACGTATTCGGTGACGAAGGTCAGGCCGGCGAAGAGCGCCAGCGCGGCCCCCACGGTGGCGGCGAGCGCGCGGCCGGAGAGCTCCCGGCCGGGGATCGCCTCGCGGAGCGCCGCGCCCACGATCAACAGCCCGGCCAGCGCCTGCAATCCCGAGAGACCCCAGGCCACCGCCGGCCCCAGCGCCGAGAAGTTGCTCCGCCACCCCCAGAAGGCCGGGATGGCGATGAGGAACGCGAGCCCCAGGGGGAGCAGCGCCAGCGCCCGCCGGGCCGGCGAGGCCAGCGGGCGCACCGGCTTCAAGTCGCTCTCGACGGCGTTCAGTTGCGTCGATTGCATGGCCACCGTCCGCGACTCCGTCTTCCGGGGTGTCGCCTCCGGTACTGGCGTTCAGGTCAACGGCGCCACCAAATCGGCATCGGTCATCATGGAACGCAGCGAAGTCA
>JAICSG010000437.1 GCA_025937035.1 Thermoanaerobaculia bacterium
GGTGAGGTCGTTGAGCTCCGGGCTGGGCCGGAGCAGCAAGCGCCCGTGCAAGGTCCGGCAGGTGACCTCGACCAGGGCGCCTCCTTCGGGGATGTAGCGAAGTTTTCTTCCCATACACCCACTGAAGACGTAAAAAATGGTCCCTCCTGACAAACCTCGTCCTATCAGAGACTTACAGAGGGTTTTTCGGGGGGGCTGGGAAAAAGCCTAGAAGGCCGGCAGGAACGCCGGCGGTCCCAGGGGCGGTACGGGCCCCCCAGAGAGAAGAGGGCGAGAGAGGAGGAGCCTGCCTCCATTCCCGAAAGGAGACGCCGGAGGGCCGAGCGGATAAAATGGGCGCTGAGTAAAGAATGGGCAGGCCCTGCCGCTCGACGATGCGCGGGTTTCGACCTCGAAGCGCTCGTTTCTGGAGAGATCGGCTCTCCTTCCTGATCCCGGCGCCCTCGGAGGCCGTCCGGATCGGTTTTGAGGCCTGGATGGACGGTCTTTCCCGTCCCCCGGCCGGTTTTTTGCGTTCCCGGCGTCTTTTTTCGCTTCCCGGACGCTCATCCAGCCAAGGATGGCGGCTCGGATGACTTCCCGGATCGCCATCCAGTCAAGGATGGCGGCTCGGATCATGATCCGGGAGGCCATCCAAGAGAGCCGGCGATCCGGGAAGCTTCCCGGGTGGGCATCCAAGCGAGGATGAGCGTCCGGGAAGCTATCCGCGAGGACATCCAGGCAAAAAACGCGTTGGGGAAGCCTCCCGCGTCGTCATCCTGGAGAAAAAACGCATTCGGGAGCTCCTTGAGCCCGCCATCCTGGGAAGGTAGGAGCCAGGGCATGGAACGGATACCACTTCACGTCTGGCCGTTGCACTCCGTGGGAATGGCCGTCCCGTCGAGCAGCGCGTAATACATGGCGGCGTGATGCTGCCAGAAAAAATCTTTCGGATCGCAAGGGTTGGTTCCCGCCGTCCCCAGCAGGCCGTAGACCGAGCCGCAGCCGGCGAAATTCAGCGTCGGCAGGATCGGCGGCAGCTTCGGCAGCTCCAGCTCGAGATTCTGGGGGACCGGCTGCCCGAGGACCTTCTGCTGGAATTTCGGGTCCTGGGAGATGCCCGCCAGGGCCATCAAGTTGGGTGTGTGCTTTCCGATCTGGGCCACGGCGACACCGTCCCGCAACCGGCTGGCTTCCGCCTGGACCTGCTTCAAGGCGACGGCCGCCAGGGCGTGGCTTCCGAGCTCGACGCTGACCGGGTTGGGGACGTTGATGTCGCTGAGGACCTCGATCGTGAACGGCACCTGCGGCACCCAGTCCTGGCTGTTGTTGACGGTGAAGGCCAGACCGCCGTTGCTGGCCACGACGTCGTAATCGATCCCGTATAGATCATTGCCCGGCTTCGGCTGGGCAAAGACATAGCTCTTGTAGTTGTAGAAGGTCCCCATCTGGGTTCCATCGAACAGATTCAGATAATGAAGGTAGGAACGCAGCAAGGTGGCGATGGCGGCGCCCTGGCTGTGGCCGGCGATGAAGACATCGCTCCCCGCGGGCACGGTCTCGAGCAGTTGCCAGAGAATCCCTTTGAACGGGTCGTAGGTGAGGATGAGCATCGCGAGCGTGAAGCCGAGGTGGATTCCCGCCTTGGGGTTGCTCGCCGCCGCGAGCTGATAATTCCAGGTCAGAGACGAGAGCTCGATCTGGGCGGTGGCCGGGATCATCACCGACAGCAGGTCGTCGATGACGCTGCCCGCCTCCGCCACCGTGCCCCGGATGAGAACGGCGTACTGCCCCTGCGGGCTCTTCGCGAGCTGCCAGCGATTGTCGAAAGGCCCGATCGACTGCGAGTCGAAGACGATCGTCCAGCCGGGAGGGGACGTGAGCGGCGGCAGCGGGGGGATGTCCGCCGGCAGGGGGGCCGCTTCCAGCACCCCCAGCAGGGCGAGGAGCGGTTGCGCTTCCTGAAGGTTGAAACCAGGCACGAAGGTCATGGCGGGTCTCCTTGGGAGCAGGCGGGGCCGGGCGGCTCACGGTGCTCTGCGGTTCCTTTGCGCGGAGTATAGATCGAGCTTAAGGTAAGATGATCTCATGCCCCGCCACTTCATCAGTTATTCCGCGGTGGACGCGGCGGACTTCGCCCTCCGGCTCGCGCACGAGCTGGTGGAGGGGCCTCCGCACCTGCGCGTCTGGCTGGACCGGCGGGACATGAAGCCGGGGCTGGACTGGGACGAGCAGATCAGCCAGGCGATCAAGAAGTGCGCCAGCCTGCTGTTCGTCATGAGCCGGGACAGCGTGACGCCGGGCTCGGTCTGCAAGCGGGAATGGACGCTGGCCCTCAAGCACAACAAACCGGTGATCCCTCTCCTTTTCCATCGCGAAGCGGAGCTGCCGTTTCTTCTCGAGCCCCGGCAATATATCGATTTTTCTATGGATTTCGCGGCCGGTCTGAAGCGCCTGCGCAGCCACCTGGTCTGGCTGGCCAGCCCGGCGGGTGTGCTGCAGACGCTCAAGGACCGTCTGGCGGATGCGACGCGCAACCTCTCCCGGATGCCGGAGGAGGACCGGCCGCCGGCCCTGGAGGAGATCGCCGAGCTGCGAAAAAAGATCGCGCAGCAGGAGGCGCTGGTGGGAGATTCGACCGTGATGAACGTCTACCGGCCGAGCCCGCGCCCGCGCGAAGATTCGGAAGATTCGCCGGCCGCCCCGCCGCCCCCCAGGAGCGGGGCGCCTCCAGCCGCGGCCTGGGACCCGGCCCAGCTCGAAAAGGTGAGCCGGGAGCTCGCGGTCTACATCGGTCCGATGGCCAGAATCCTCGTGGGGCGCGCGGCCGGTCAGGCGTCGTCCCTGGGGGCGCTCTACGAGGCTCTCGCCGCCGAGATCGACTCTCCGGGCGACCGCCAGAAGTTTCTCGCCTCGCGGCCCCGCTGAGGTCCGGCGGCCCGGTCTCACTTTTTTTCGATCATCTGGATCGCCTTCAGCAGGCTGAGGTACATGCGATTGAAAGAGCGGGCGAGCAGGGCGATCTCGTCCCCACCCCTTACCTCCAGCTCAGGCACGGTGGTGACCCCCTTGCTGATCTCGTCCGCGATGGCCGCGAGCCGGGTGACGGGACGGACCACGATCAGCGCGATGAACAGATCGAGCAGCAGGAGCGTCGCCAGGGCCACGCCGGCCAGGGAGACCATCAGCGTCTTGAAGGCCCGGTCGGCGAGGGCCGTGGGGACCGCCGTCGGCACGGAGACGATCTGCGCGGCGGCCGTCTCGCCGAGCTTCCAGTTGAATCCGTTGTTCTTGCCGTAGATCTTGATCATCGCCGCCGGCGCCGCCTCCGGCGAGCCGTGGCAGTCCAGGCAGGGAGGGGCCACCTTGAGCGGATTCGCCAGGAACAGCGCCTGTCCCTGCGGAGTCTCCCGCACCCCGGTCACCTCCTTCTGCTCGGGATGATTGCGGAAGGACTCGATCACGTCGGTTTCCCAGTCCACGGCGCGGTCCCGGAGGTTGGTCGGATTGAGCGCGGCCTCCTTGTAGGTGTAGGCGGGATATTTTCCGCGCAGATAGGTGAAGACCTCGGTCGCCCCATAGGCCGGCACGGTCTGCGGCGGAAACGTCCGCAGGAAGGCCGCCCGGTGGGCGTCCATCAGCGGACGGATCTGCTTCGAGGTGTAGGTGCGCATGGAGCCCGCGGCCTCCATCATGAGGCGCGCCTGCTGCAACACCTGCTCGCGCGCGCTCTGCTGGAGAAATCGTTGCGATATGGAGCCCGCGATCGCGATTCCGGCGCCGAAGGTCAGGAGCAAGATCAGATTGAGCTTCAATAAGAGTCTCATGGATCCCTCCTTGTTCTTTCCACTCGCGGTGGATCGACGAGGTCGATCCAGCGCAAATCCTGTGCCCGCTCCGGGAGCGGAAAAAGAATGTCGAAACGGGGTTTTGCTATGTCGCGTGATGCCGGACGACAGATCCCGACATAGTGGCCGGAACCTGAGATCTGGTGTTGCCGGAGACCTCGAATCTCTGTAAGCTTCCCCCTCGATCAGCTCTTTCTCTCTCAGGAGGAAACTCTCGTCCATGGCAGGATCGCCACAGAGCGATGGCTTGCGCTCCAGGTTTCGCGCGTTGCGGCGCGGTCTGCTCCTCGGGAGCGCTCTCGGGGCGGGGGTCTTCCTGGCCGGTCCCGCCGCGGCTCAGGACCCGTGCATACCGCCCCCCGGGGACACGGGGTTCGCCGAGGTCAGCGTCAATCTGAACGCGGGAACCTTCAACCGGGTGCTCCCCTTCGACGTCCCCGTGCGGGTCTGCGGCACGGTGCCGGCGGGCACGGCCAGCGTCGGCGTGCGGTACGTGGTGTCGAAGAAGGCGGACATCTCGATGGACGACCACTGCCGGGTGCTCGCGCCGTCCGGCGCTCGGCTGCAACCGGAGCAGCCCATCCAGGCCCGGCTCGACGGGACCACCTTCCGGGTGATCCTCCCCCCTCTGGAGGCCCAGCGCTATTACGCCTTCTGCTTCGATCGCCGGGCCAGGATCCCGGACGACGTGGCGGCGAAGTTCA
>JAICSG010000243.1 GCA_025937035.1 Thermoanaerobaculia bacterium
CCCTTCGAGATGGCGGGCCATGAGATCGATCATCCCCAGGAACTGGGTGAAGACCACCACCTTGTGGCCGCTCTCCAGGCACTCCGCCAGGATCTCCTGGTAGAGGTCCCACTTGCCCGAGGCGAGCTCCTCCGCGCGGTCGAGATCGCCGAGGGCCAGCGCGGGATGATCGCAGATCTTCTTGAGCAGGCTGAGCAGGGCGAAGACGTGGATGTAGGGGAGATGGCCGTCCGCCGCGGCCTCGATCTGGGCGGCCAGCTCGGCCCCCCGGCCGTCCACGGCGTCGCGATAGAGCCGGACCTGATCGTCCGAGAGGGCGCAGGTGCGGACGTCCTCGATCTTCTCGGGCAGCTCGTCGAGCACCGTGGACTTGAGCCGCCGGAGCACGAAGGGGGAGATCACCCGCCGGAGCTCCACCAGGCGGTCCTCCCCACGATTGCCTTCCATGGGCCGGCCATAGCGCTGCTCGAAGCCGGCGTCCGAGCCGAGATAGCCCGGCAGCACCAGATCGAAGAGCGCCTTCAGCTCGCCTAGCGAGTTCTCGATCGGGGTGCCGGTCAGCCCCAGCTTGACGTCCGCCACCAGGTGATCGGCGGCCTGCCAGCTCTGGGTCCCCCGGTTCTTGAGGTTTTGGGCCTCGTCGAAGACGGTAAGAGCGAAGGGGACGGCGCTCAGGGCCTCGGCGTCCCGGCGCAGCACGCCGTAGGAGGTGATCAGCACGTCCCCGGCCTTGAGCTTGCCGGGGAGCCGCCGCTGCTGCCCGTGGTGGACGACCGGCCGTAATCCCGGCGCGTGGCGGTGGATCTGGTTGCGCCAGTGACTGAGCACGCTCGTGGGGCAGGCCACCAGACAGGGCTCCGTGACCTCTCCCCGTTCGAGCAGGGTGACCAGGAGGGCGAGCACCTGGAGGGTCTTGCCCAGGCCCATGTCGTCGCAGAGCAGGCCGCCGAGCCGGTTCTGGACGAGGAACAGGAGCCAGTCGACACCGATCTTCTGATAGATCCGCGGCTCGGTGGCGAGCTTGTCCGTCCTCATGAACGGCGCGGTCGGCTTGAGATCGAGAAGACCGCCGAGACGCGCGGCGGCCGCTCCATCGGCGGCGATATGTACGGGCCGGTCCGCGGCGGCCTGGAGGCGGAGGAGCTCGCTCGCGGGGAGCCGGAAGCGGTCGGCGTCCGCCATCCCCGCGAGGCGGTCGAGATCGTGGAAGGCGGGCGAATTGAGATCGATCCATCCGCCCGCGGTTTCGAGATAGGGGAGCCCCTCCTTCTTGGCGCGCAGGATCTCGGCCAATGAGACCGACTGATTGCCGAAGCCGTACTCCAGGGCCAGCCAGTACCAGCTCCGCTCCAGGGCCGCCTCGAAATCCACGGCGGAGATCTCGATACGGTCGAATTCCTTGAAGATCCGCAGCTCCCGCAGCGGCTCGTCCAGCACCAGCAGCCCTTCGCCGAGCGCCTCCTGGTGATCCGCCAGGAAGCTCGCCACCTGCCCGCGCTGGAGCTTCATGCTGACCGGCGCCTTGAATTTGCGCTCCTTCCCCTCGCGCTCCAGCTCGGCCAGCACGCCGAGGTCCTTGATATAGATCAGGTTTCCATAGCGGAAGCGCTCGAAGTCGCGGTGCTCGAAAAACCTTTCCTCGCCGTTCGCCTGGAGGGCGCGGATGACCGGCCGCACCTCCAGGTCGAGCTCGGTCTCCTGGGTGACGCGGAAGATCGACATCAGCGGGACGGGCTTGATGGCGAGGTCCGCCTGCTCCGGGTACTCCGCCGCCAGGAGCTGGAGGGCGGCCCGCACGCGGTCGCGCGGCACGGCGAAGCGGACGACGGGGTCGCCGTCCGGCTGGCGGTAGGTGAAGGTGAACCGGCCGCTCGTCTCGTCGATCGCGGGATGGAAGGTGCCGCGGCCGTCCCCCTCGAATTCGCGGACGCAGTGATAAGCGAGGCGGTGCCAGAAGCTCTCCTCCCAGGTCTGGCGCTGGGTCTTCATACCGGCCTTGTGGAAGAGGCGCTCCTGCTCGGTGGCCTGAAAGAGGGCGAGCCGCTCGAGCAGGCCGGCGCGGTCGAAGATCCCCTCCATGTCGGGAGCGGCCTTGCCGGTCCGTTCCAGGAACCGCACCCGCGCCGGCGAGGCGTCGAGGTATTCCGCCAGCTCATCGCCGTTGGGCGCGGTGACCCGGATCACCGGCGCCGGATCGCGCGGCACCCGGAGGACCCGCACCTTGGCCGAGGCCTGCGCGTTCCCCTCGAACAGCAGCCGCGCCAGCCGACACCAGACGGCGGCCTCGAACCCCGCCTCCCAGCTCCGCGCGGCAAAGGCCCGCTCGACCTCGGAGACCACCTTGGAGAGATCCTTGAGGTGGTCGCACGTCTTCTGTTTGGAGGTCTCGCAGGTGCAGGACCGCAGCGGCTTGCCGCTCCCCGGCACCACCGCTACATAGATGGCCGTGTGCCGTTCCCCCTGGCGCTCCGGCACCAGGCCGATTCCCGTTCGATGGAATTCGAGGTTCGTGAAGGCGGGCATACTTCTCCTCAGGAGCTACATCGCGGTGCTAGGAGGTGGGATTGTAGCGGAGGAGAAGCCAGGCTCAGAACCCCATCAGCTCCCGCAACGGCTCCGCCAGCCCCCGCGTCGCCGAGAGCGCCCCGCCGACCCAGCCGGTGGTGAGCGGCTGGCCGCCGCGGGTGAGGAGGACTCCCCCGGCCTCTTCCAGGATCGGCTTCAGGGCGGCCACGTCGTGGAGGGCGACGCGGGCCTCGATCATGGCGTCGCAGCGCCCCTCGGCGACCAGGATGTGCCCCCACCAGTCACCGAAGCCGCGGGTGCGGAGGGCGCGGGCGACGAGGTCCGAGAAGGCCGGCCAGAGGCCGTGGCGCTGGAAGAGCTTGAGCCCGCCGTGGGCCACGAAGGCCTTCTCGATCTCGGAGGTCTGATTGGCCCGCAGGCGCCGTTGCCGGCAGGTCTCGATCGTGGTGCCGGTCCCGCCCCAGGCCCCTTCGCCCCGGGCTGCCCACCAGGTCTCGCCCAGCGTGGCGCTGTCGCCAGAGGCCTGGGAGGCGAAGAGCCCTGAGCCCGGCCCCAGGACGGGAGCGTGGACGGCCCCGAAGACGAGCTCGCCGCCGAGCTCCAGGCCGATGAGAGTGGCGAAGAAGGGGAGGCCGGCCACGAAGTTCTTGGTGGCGTCGATCGGGTCGATGATCCAGCGGTCCCTCTCGCTCCCCTCCTGGCCGAATTCCTCGCCGAGGAGCCCGAGCTCAGGGGTGGCCCGGTGGAGCGTCTCGCGGATCGCCTCCTCGGAGCCGCGGTCGGCCACGGTGACCGGGGAGGCGTCCTTCTTCAGCTCCACCCGCAAGGCCGCCGAGCGGAAGTGCTCCCGGTGGATCTCCCCGGCCCGGCGGCAGGCGGCGAGGGCGGCTTCGAGGTAGCGCCGGGTGTCCGGGGAGATTGGAGAGATCGGCTCGTCGGTCATCGCATCAGGATCTTATCCTTTCGGAAGGCCGAAGCGGCCCCAGTACGTCCAAGCTTCCGCGATCACGTCCTTTGGCGGCTGGGAGCACCCCTTGCCGTGGAGCGCCAGGGCCAGGAAGCCGCGCAGCAGGCCGGCGTCCGCCGCCTTCTGAAGTGCCTCCTTCAGGGACGGCTCGGCGGCCAGGGCGCGGTCCAGCGTGATCCCCGTCCATCCCGCCCGCTGGATCTCGGCGCAGAGGGCCTTCGCCTCCGCATCGGGAATCGTGAACGGCAGATCCCCGAAGCTTTCGAAGTCGTAATAGACCGGAGCTGAGCCCTGGGCCGCCATGTCCGTAGGGACCATGCCGTCCACGGCCCACACCGCCTGCTGGCCGCTCTCGTTGCCTCCCGCGTTGACGCGATCCGTGAGGACCCCCGGCGTGGTCTGAAGCACCGCCCAGGGATCGCGCGTAGTAGGAATCTTTTCGAGCTCGGTCTGAGAGACGGTCGCTCCCGCGCTGATCCGCCGTTCGTCGAGCAGGGGGGACTCGGCGGTCACGGTGATCTCGTCAAGGACCTGATTCTGGCGCGGCGGATTGACCGGCACGATCCGGGTCACCGGCCGGGCGCCGGCGGGCGCGGTGCGCTGGTCGTCCACCGCCACCAGGCTGGTGTAGTCGGTGATCAGGTGATGGCGCAGCCCGAGATCGACCACGGCCCGGCGCACCTCCCAGGGGCCGGCCCCCTCGCGGAGGCTGTCCATCAGGCCCTGGATCTTCCGCCGCGCCCAGAGCTTGTCGATGCCGGCCCCCTTCAGCTTGGCGGCCGTGGGAAAGGAATCGTTCCAGGCCGAGCCGCCCCGGCTTCCGGAGACGCTCACCGGGCCGCCGCCGTTGCTGGAGCGCGCGGTGAGCACCAGGGGCTCGCCGAGGTAGAGGTCTGGAATCCGGGCGGGCCAGGCCTCGACCGACGGATCGCCCCATTGGACCTCGATCCGCTGGAGCATGGGCGCGTCGATTTGCGCGAACAGGGCCGACATCGCCGACGTCACGTGACCGCCGTCGGGGATCTGGGTGAACGATCCGCCGCCGAGCGCGGCCAACTGGCGCAGCAGCGCGGCGTTGGGCGCCGTGCCGATCGCCACCGGAAAGAGCCGCCGGCCGCTCAGGTGGGAGGAGAGGAAATTGACAACCCCTCCCTGATCGTCGAGCTGGCCGTCGGTCGCGAAGATCACCTGGGGCACCAGACCGCCCGGAGGTGGATTCCGGAAGGCGATCCGAAGCGCCGGGAGCAGATTCGTGCCGCCGTCCGCCTGGAGGCCGGAGATGAAGCGGCGGGCTTTCTCGACGGCGTCTCGGCTCGCCGGGACGCTCGTGGGAAACGCCGAGCTGGCGTCGGAGCTGAAGCGGATGACGTTGAGCCAGTCCGTGGGCTGGAGCTTGTCGAGGGCGAGAAGGAGCGCCTGGCGGGCCTGCTCGATCGACGTACCCGACATCGAGCCGGAGGTATCGATGATCAGCGTGGTCTCCCGCGGCAGGCGTGAGGCCGCCGCCTCGGGCGCGTCCGGGGGCATCACCATCAGGAGGTCGTAGCGCTCGCCGCCCACCTCTTCCGAATAGAAGACCGCGCGCGGCTCGCGGCCCACGGCGGGCGCCCACTCCAGGACGAGATCGGAATCGGCCGGCGCCACCCCTTCCTTCAGGTCGACCGCGTAGCGAAAATCCTTTCCTTTCGCCACGGTGACCGCATGGCTCGGGCTCTCGACTTTCGCGAGCGGGAAGCCCGGATCGAGATCCGCGTGGAAGGCGAACGGATTGATCGGCGGCGCTCCCCGCCGGCGCACCGGCGGCGACGGCAGATCGCCGCCTTTCTCCCCGGGCGCGACCACCATGGGGAACCGCAGCCGGAAGCGGTCGCGGTCCCACTGCACGACCTGCTGGAGCTCGATCGCGATCTCCACCGTCTCCCCGGGGCCGATGTTGGCCACCGCGGTGGTGAAGACGTCCGGCCGCTGCTGCTCGATCAGGCTGGCCTTCACCCCTTGCTGCTTGGCCGTTTCGTAGGTCTGCCGCGCCTCTTCCTTCTCCTGGATGATCCCCTGCATCGTGCGGTCCCCGACCTTCATCCGCAAGGTGTCGACCGCGCCGTCCGCGGGCAATGGAAAGTAATAGATCCCTTCGAGCCATTCTTGCGAGGGGTTCGTGAAGATCTGGGTGACCCGCGTCCGCGCGATGATCCCCGTCACCTTCACCTCGACCGTGGCGCCGAGGACGGGCGCCGGCACGAGATTGCCGTCCTTGCCCGCCAGGAACAACCCCTGGCCGCGGTCCGATCCCCACGCCAGGCCACCACCCATCAGCATCAACAGACAAAGCGCCGCCATTCGAACGAGATTCGATCGCATTTTCCAAACCTCCCAGAGCTTGGACCGTCCTCCCGGGAAGACGGGCCCGTGTTGCGCTGCCGTGATAGAGCGCAAGGGGGATGCCAACGCGGATCTGGAGCGTGGAAATCCTTTAGGAATCAGGATTTCGGTCTCCGGGTGTCCACGCGAAGATCATTCGAAATCCAAGGGAATGAACTTTCCTCCATTCAACCGTTTGGTGGCCCGGGATCCAGCAAGCGATTCGTCCCATGGCCAGGACAGGACCGTCCTCCCGGGAGCGCGCTATAATGGCGCCATGGAAGGAAGACCCGTCGACCGCTATCTCGCCCTACTCCGCGAACACCTCCCGGAGCTCGCTGGGAAGTACCACGTGCGCTCTCTGGAGGTCTTCGGCTCCTACGTGAGGGACGAGCAGACCCCGGAGAGCGATCTCGACGTGCTGGTGACGTTCGACAAGACGCCTGGCCTTTTGCGGTATATCTCGCTCGAGAACCATCTCAGCGAGATCTTGGGGATCTTGGTTGATCTTGTGATGCAGTGGGGGGTCTAGCCTAGGATCGGCCAGAACATCCTCCGCGACGCCGGCCCCG
>JAICSG010001134.1 GCA_025937035.1 Thermoanaerobaculia bacterium
CTATTTCGTCCAGCGGATCGGCGGGGACCATGTGCAGGTCGACGTGATGATCCCCCCCGGCTACTCCCACGTCGACTATCCGCTCACCCCCCGGCAGGTGGCGGCGCTCAGCCGGGCGCGGCTCTACGTGGCGGTGGGGCATCCGGCGTTCGAGTTCGAGCGGATTCAGCTCGCTCCGGTCCTCCGCGATCTCCACGGCATCCAGGTGATCGACATGTCGCGCGGCATGCGGCTGATCGAGGGGGAAGGGGAGGGCGAGGAGGACGAGCACGGCCACGCGGCCGGGGACCCGCACGTCTGGGTGGCTCCGGACACCGTGGCGGTGGCGGCCCGCAACATCGCCGCCGCCCTGGAGGGGATCGATCCGGCCCACGCGGCCGAGTACCGGGCCAACCTCGCCCACTTCGAGGCGGATGTGGCCTCGCTCGACCGCGAGATCCGGGCGCGCTTGGCCGGCACGGAAGGGGACCGCTTCATGGTCTACCACCCCACCTGGGGATACTTCGCCCGCGAGTACGGGCTCCAGCAGGTGGCGATCGAGGCCGAGGGGAAGGAGCCGAGCGCGCAGCGGCTGATCCAGCTCATCGACCGGGCCCGGAGCGAAAAGATCAAGGTGGTCTTCGTCCAGGCCGGTTTTCCCCGCAAGAGCGCCCAGGTGATCGCCGAGGCCGTGGGCGGGCGCGTGCTGGTGGCCGATCCTCAGGACCCCGACTGGCTCGGCAATCTCCAGCGGGTCTCCCGCGAGCTCCAGGAGGCGCTCCCTCATGCCTAAGCCCTTGGTGGAAGTCCGCGACGTCACCTTTGGTTACGGCCGGGAGGTGGTGCTCGATCACGTGAGCCTGGCCATCGAGCCCCGCGACTTCCTGGCGGTGATCGGCCCCAACGGCGGCGGCAAGACGACCCTGCTGAAGGCGATCCTGGGGCTGGTCCGCCCCTGGTCCGGCGAGGTGGTCTTCCATCTCCCTTCCGGGAGCGACCCGCGGGGCCGGCTCGGCTATGTGCCGCAGTTCTCGACCTTCGACCGCGACTTTCCGCTGCGGATCGCGGAGATGGTGCTGATGGGCCGCCTCGGCCGGCGCAGCATCCTGCGCCCCTACTCGCGCGAGGACCGCGCCGCCGCTGGCCGGGCTCTCGAGCGCCTCGGCCTCGAAGGAGTGGCCCGCTCCCATGCCTCCGAGGTCTCGGGAGGGCAGCTCCAGCGGGCGCTGATCGCCCGGGCTTTGGTCTCCGAGCCGGAGATCCTCTTCCTGGACGAGCCCACCGCCTCGATCGACGCCGAGTCGCGCGAGACCCTGCGGGAGCTGCTGGAGGATCTCAACCGGACGATCCCCATCGTCGTGGTCACCCACGACGTCACCTCCCTCGCCCCGATGGTGCAGCGGATCGCCTGCATCAACCGGAAGCTCTTCTACCATGGCGGCCCCGAGCTCTCCCTGGAGGTGATGGAGGAGGTCTACGGCTGCCCGGTCGAGCTGGTCACCCACGGCGTGCCCCACCGGGTGCTGCACGACCATCACCACCACTGAGATGCCCGGCTTCCTCGACGCTCTTTCCTATGAGTTTCTGCGCAACGCCCTGCTGGCGGGGGTGCTGGCGAGCGTCCTCTGCGGGGTGATCGGCACCTTCGTGGTGGTCAAGAAGCTGGCTTTCATCAGCGACGGCATCAGCCACGCGGCGTTCGGCGGCATGGGGCTCTGCTTCTTCCTGGGGATCGATCCGCTGCTCGGGGCCATCCCGGTGGCCCTGGCCTGCGCCTTCGCCCTGGGCGCGGTGGACCGCGAGACCATC
>JAICSG010000907.1 GCA_025937035.1 Thermoanaerobaculia bacterium
CCGGCCCCGGCGGAAGGCCTCGAAAGGTCATTGGTTTGTCTGGAGACCCCGGCGGACGACTCGCCGGGGTAAAAAATTTACCCGCCACCCCCGGCGGAAGGCTTGCCGGGGGAAAAAGTTAGCTCGCCACCCCCGGCGGGAGGCTTGCCGGGGTCTTTTCTTGGCGCGCCAGCCCCGGCCGACGAACGGCCGGGCTTTTTCCTTCATCCGCCGGGGGTGGCGGACGAGAATGCGATCACGCCGGGACGGCCAATCCGCTTTCCAGGGCCGCCACCGCGGCTTCCGGATCGACCCGCGCCCCCGATTCCTGGAGCGCTCCGGCCACGGCTTCCACGGCCTTTCGCAGATAGTCCGGCCGGGTCGCCGTGTAGCCCATGTGGCCGAGACGGAAGGAGGTCGCCTTCACCGCCGGATGGAGACCGCCCGCGACCGTGACCCCCCGGGCGGCGATCTGCGGCAGCAGGGAGGCGTCGACCCCGTCGGGGAAGAGGAGGACGCTCAGGGTGTTGCCCGTCACCTCCTCGGTCCTGGGGACGAAGCGGAGGCCGAGGGTCTTCCAGGCGGCGCGCAGGGCGGCGGCGGCGCGGCCTTGAGTCTCGATGCGGGCCTCGATGCCGTTCTCCAGGATCTCCCCGAGGCCGGTCTCCAGCGCCATCACCAGCGAGGTGGCCGGAGTGGCGAAGTAGCTGGGCTTGCGCTCCTCATAGGCGCGGTGGATGGGGAGCCACGACTCCCAATCCAGATAGAGCGGCGGCGCGGCCTTGCGGGCCCCACGGGCGGCCAGGGCGCGCTCCCCCGCCACCATCAACGCCAGACCGGGGGGGAGGCCGATCGCCTTCTGCGACGCCGTGAAGTAGAGGTCGGCCCCCCAATCGGCCATGTCGAACCGCTCGCCGGCCGTGGCGCAGACGCCGTCGAACACGGCGAGGACGCCCGCCTCCCGGGCCAGCCGGCAGAGGGGCTCGGGGTCGACCCGCACGCCGGTCGAGGTGTCCACGTGGGTGGCGAAGAGGGCCTTGAACGGACCCTTTCGCTGGAGGACCTCGCGGATCTCACCGGTCGCGGGCACCTCGCCCACCGGGGCCGCCACCTCGGTCACCTCGGCGCCATAGCGGTGGAGGATGGCCGTCATCCGCTCCGAGAAGTAGCCGGTGACCACCACCAGGGCCTTGTCTCCGGGCTCCACGAGGTTGGCCGCCGCCACCTCCATGGCCAGGGTGCCGCTGCCGGCGAGGATGAACGGCTGGCCGGACGGTCCGGAGCGCCAGACCTCCCGCATCCGCTCGATCGACCGCCCGAAGGCCTCGATCAGGCGGGGGGACGTGTGGCCGGGAGGAGGGACGGACGCCGCGGCGAGGACGCCCGGCGAGAGCTCGACGGGACCGGGGATCATCAGCAAGGTGGCCATGGGGGTATCGTAGCAGCGGGCTCAATCCGCCGCGAGGAGCTCCGACAGGGTCGTCCTCAAGATGGGGAGCTGTGTCTCGACGATGCCCCAGACCACTTCGTCCAGGATCGCGTCGTAGCCGTGGATCAGGACGTTCCGGAACGCGATGATGCGGCGGTAGTCCGCGATCTTTCCGGCGATCTCCGGATCGGATTTCTTGAGCTTGCCGAGCGCCTCGCCCAGGATCTCGAACTGGCGTTCCACGGCTGAGCGGAGCATGGGGTCCGCAGCATAATCCGCGAGCGTGCGCCTGTCGATGAAGCGGGCGATGAGCTCGGCGGCCTGCTGCATGTCGAACAGGTACTTCCGGGCTTCAAGCCGCATAGAGAAGCGTTCTCGACGGCTCGATCCCCTGCAGGAAGTAGGGGTTCTTGATCGCGGCGGTCATCACCAGATCGACCGGCCGGCCGAACAGCGCCTCCAGCGCCTCCAGCAGGCCGAAGTAGTGGTCCGCCAACTCGCCGGGAAGCGCGGGCCTGAAGTCGACGAGGAAGTCGAGGTCGCTGTGGGAAGGATCGAACCTCTCGCCGGCCGCCGATCCAAACACCTCCAGCCGGCGGACGCCGAAGCGATCGCAAAGCTCGCGGAGCTCCTGCTGGTGACTGGTGATGATCGGTTGCATGGATCTCCTCAGGGCCGGCGATCGGGGCCGGTCCGCCTGGAATTGTACTCCCGGGCGCGATCCGGAGGATGCCTGCGCTATATATTGAGGGATGTCCACTCCCGATCCCCCCAAGCTCCGCCTCGGCATCTCCGCCTGCCTGCTCGGCCAGGAGGTGCGCTACAACGGCGGCCACAAGCGGGACGCGTTCCTCACCGACACCTTCGGCCGCTACGTGGAGTGGGTGGCGGTCTGCCCCGAGGTGGAGGTGGGGATGGGCACCCCCCGGCCGCCGATCCGGCTGGAGCGGCGGGAGGAGGAGATCCGCCTGGTCA
>JAICSG010000687.1 GCA_025937035.1 Thermoanaerobaculia bacterium
AGGAGCACCTTCATCGGCTCGGAGTGCCCCTCACCTCGGTCCTGCCACCCCCGAAGAGGCATGGGCGGAGATCGAAGCGGCGCGATCCATCCCGTGATTTATGCGGATGCGCTCCGCGTCTACAGGCCGACGCATTCCGCCGAGCTCTCGAAGCTGACCAGCCGCCGCACCAGGGCGTTGTACCGGGAGTGGGCCGAGTCCGGATCGGTCTCGGCCAGCCTGTCGTAGAGCCGGCGCTCGGGCGAAGGGAAGGTGGTCTCGGGGACGGGCAGGCCGATCCGGCGCAGGCGGGGAGCGCCGATGGAGACCAGGAGAGCGGGGATCGACTCGATTCCGCGGTCCAGGTCGGCCAGGCCTTCCTGGACCAGATCGCCGCCGGGGAATGCCGTCAGGTCCATGGGCTGAGTATAGGCTACGACCCCGCCCGGGCCCCCCGCGCGTACAGCGCCTCCGAGGACGCCTTCCCGGTCCGCACCCGATGGATCTGCCGCCCCTTGCTCATCCTGCGCAGGACGTCCGAGGCGGTGCGGGTGTCGATGGGCTTTTTGAGGCGGTCGCCGAAACGGCGGTTGACCTCGGCCACCACGGCGCTGGCTCCGAAGGGCTCCCCCTCCGGCCAGGCCTCGACCACCGCCCGGATGTGGCGGCTCACCATCAGCCGGCCGGAGGCCGGCGCCTTCACCGGCGGCCCGGCGGGCTCCGGGGGCGACGCCTGCCGGACGAGCTCCACCGCGGAGGAGGAGACCGTCCGGAAGGCCTCCAGGTTGTGGAGCACCGTCTCGAGCTCCGCGGCGTGCCGGGCCCGCTCCTGCCGGTGCTGCTCCTCCTGCGCGGCGTGAAAGGCCTCCCGCTCCCGGTGAAAGGCCGCTCGGGCCTCCAGGCTCTCCAGAACTTCCGCGACGGAAAGCTTCGAGCTCATTGGATCTCCCGAAAGTGCCGCGACCCAGCTCCAGAAGGAGGGATAAGGCGGCGAATTCTCCGCGTTTGCTCGTTCTCTTGCGGCGAGAATGCTTCGAGGCGGGGATTGTAGCACCCTCGGCCGCCCAGAGGCCCGTGAAAAGCCGCAAGGAGAGCTCTTCGTGCGGTATTCCCTCTTCTTGGAGGAGCTTGATGTGGAGTGGGTGCCGCGTCTTGGCTCGGAAAGGCGGCGGAATGCAATCTTGGGCAGAGATTGTGCTGGCTTGATGCGGCTTTAAGGCGCGTTATCGAAGCTCCGCGGCTTTTTTGTGCCGCATGATCGCGGCTGAATGCGGCGACATTTCCGGGGATTGCGGTGCTCAGGGTGGGGAATTCGGGGGAGCCTTCGCTGGAGGCGCCATTTTTCGGCTTTGGTGTCTCTCGAAGGAGGCTTTGGAAAAGGCGAAGGGGAGATCTCGCGGTATTCGCTCTTCTCGATGCGGTATTGCGAGCGGGGAATGCCGCGCGAAGAGCTTGTTTTGCGGTGTTCTCTGGGCTGGAAGGGGCTCCACGGACGAGCACGGACTTTCAAGGACGGCACAGAGAGCATCCCACTTGGCGGTGCTCGTCCGTGTTCGTCCTTCTTCCCAAGCCTCCCCACCCCGATGTGCTAGACTTCATGGGTATTTGGGAGCGGTTTTTTCATCCAATTTCTAGCCATGTCCGTCGCCGTCGTTCGCAAGAAGAGCAGCAGCCCGGAGCGGCCGACCCTCTCTCCGGAGAAGGGGAACGAGCTGCTGGGCATCCTCATGCTCGCGGCGGGCCTGTTCCTGGTGCTCAGCCTGGGGAGCCATCATCCGATGGATCCGAGCCTGCTGCACCGCGTCCCCGAGGACGCCCGGGCCCACAACTGGGCCGGCTCGGTGGGGGCCCAGGTCTCGGCCATGGCCTTCGGATTCTTCGGCCTGACCTGCTTCCTGATCCCCTTCTTCCTGCTGGTCTCCGGCTGGCGGCGGCTGCGGCGGCGCGACGCCCCCCGCGTGGTGGGGCGCGGCTTCGGGGCGCTCCTCCTGCTCGCCTCCACTCCGGCCCTCCTCCAGATCGGCTTCGGCCGCCTGATCTGGCAGGACGGCTCGGTCGCGGCCGGCGGCGCCTTCGGGGTGCTGCTCGCCGACTTCCTGCAGGGGCGGCTCAACTTCCCCGGCACCCTGGTGGTGCTCGGCTCGGCCGTGGCCGTGGGCACCGCCCTGGTGGTGCAGTCGACCCTGGGAGCCGTGCTCGCCTCCTGGCGCGACCGCCTCCGGCAGCTCTGGCAGGGCTGGACCCTCGCCCGCGAGCGCCGGCGGGAGCGGCGGGAGAAGGAGCGCAACCGCCGCCGGGTGATCACCAAGCACCTCCAGCGGGTCGCCGAGGAGAAGCAGAAGAAGGCGCCGCCCCCCGCCCCCGAGGCGCACCGGCCGTCCATGGCCGCGGCGTCGGTCTCGGTCGGCTCGCCGCCGCCGGACCGCATCGACCTCCCCCTCCGTCCGCGGGTGATCGAGAGGCGGGGCGAGCCCGAGCTGGCGATCCGCCGGGTGGCCTCGCCCAGCTCCCCGATCCTTGAAGAGGACGACGATCTCCGTCCGTCTCCCTACAGCCCGCCGCCCCCGCGCCCCGCCGCTCCGGCCCGCAAGGCGGTGCCGCAGAAGGATCTGCCGTTCGTGGCCGAGATCGCCCCGGGCACCCTGCCGCCGGTCAACCTCCTCCAGATGGGGGAGGGGCGGAGCGCCCAGGACGAGGTCGAGCTGGTGCGGCTGGGCGAGATGATCCGCAGCCGCTGCGCCGAGTTCGGGGTGGACGGCACGATCGAGGCGATCAGCCCCGGCCCGGTGATCACCGTCTTCGAGCTCCAGCCGGCGCCCGGGGTCAAGGTCAGCCAGGTCGTCAACCTCCAGGACGACCTCGCCCTGGCCCTCAAGGCCGAGTCGGTGCGCATCGACCGCATGCCCGGCCGCTCGACCCTGGGCATCGAGGTGCCGAACCGCCAGCGCTCAATCATCCGCCTGGGCAACCTGCTGGACGACGAGCGCTTCCGCAAGTCGCCGTCGGTGCTCACCATGGCGATCGGCACCGACATCCACGGCGAGCCCTACTACGCCGACCTCGCCACCATGCCCCACCTGCTGGTGGCCGGCGCCACGGGGGCGGGCAAGAGCGTGGGCCTGCAGAGCATGATCACCTCGATCCTCTACAAGGCCACCCGTGAGCAGGTGCAGTTCATCTTCATCGACCCCAAGCGCATCGAGCTTGGGGTCTACGCCGAC
>JAICSG010000837.1 GCA_025937035.1 Thermoanaerobaculia bacterium
GACGGCACGGCCGAGGGAACCTTCACGCTGGCGCGGCTCGCGTCCGCGGACAGCGCTTTGATTCATGAGGGGGAGCTCGTCTTCGTCGGCTGCGCGACGGCGACCGACTGCGAGCCCTGGGCCAGCGACGGCACGCCCGAGGGGACCCGGCGGCTGCGCGACATCACGCCGGGCGTCTACGGCAGCGATCCCCACGGTTTTCTTCCCGTGGGTGAGCGCCTCTATTTCTTCGCCACCGCTCCGGACGGCCCGGGCCTCTGGCAGACCGATCTCACGCGGCGGGGGACCCGGCGGGTGGCCCTTCTGCCCCCCTACTCCAAGCCCCAGGCTCTGGACGCGGCGGGCGGACGCCTGTTCTTCATCCTGCCGGGCCAGAACAGCCTGTGGACCAGCGACGGCACGCCCGAGGGGACCCGGCCGGTGCCGCCGTTCGACCGCCCCCGCGGCCGGGGCCCGTCGGCCACGGCGCTCCTCGGCGCGGTGGGGGATCTCGAATACTTCTCCGGGACCGATCCCGTCCTGGGGCCGCAGGTCTACCGGACCGACGGCACCCCCGGCGGCACCCGGCGGCTCACCTCGTTCGATCGTACCCAGGCACCGGTGACCGACGCCGTCCCCCTGGCGGACCGCCTCCTCTTCATCGGCCCGGGCCCCAGTCTCTGGAGTAGCGCCGGCTCGCGGGCCACGACGGGCCCGCTCACCGGATGCCCGGAGGGTTGCCCGGAGCCCCTTTTCGACAGCTCGTGGAAACCAGTCCTGACGGCATTCCACGGCCTCGCGGTCATCGCGGGCCTGGCCAGCGGCGAAGTGGAGCCTTGGGTGACCGACGGCATGGGCGCCGGCACGCGGCGGCTCCTCCACGTCTGCGCGGGCGGCGCTTGCGGCTCGTACCCCAAGCTGGGACCGGTGATCCGCAACCGGCTGTTCTTCGCGGCCGGCCAGGATCTCTGGAGCACGAATGGCACCCCCGCCGGCACCCGGAAGGTGGGCGAGGGGGTCCAGGCCTCCGAGGCGGCCCCGCTGCCGGTCGCCGACACGGGCTCATGGCTGGTGTTCGCCGGCTTCGACAAGAGCGCGTCGGACCCGGTCATCCCCCAGCTCAAGGCCTCCCTGGGGGCGGCGTCGAGCGAGCGTATCCTCGATCTCCGCCTGAACGACGGCGAGTCGTCGAATCCCCAGGGCTTCATGGCACTGGGGGACGACGTGCTCTTCTTCTCCTGTGCCCAGTCCTCCGGGGGGATCTGGAGGACCCGCGGCACGCCGGAGACCACGGTCCGGCTGACGGACAGCCGGGGCTTCTACTGCGACTCGGGCGTCCCGCAATCCTTCTCGGTGGCCGGCGGCCTCGCCTATTTCCCGGCGATCCGGCCCGGGGACTACTGGAGCGAGCTCTGGCGAACGGACGGCACGCCCGAGGGGACCGGCCAGGTCACCCACGTGGGCCCGAATTCGTACGTCTCCACGCTCACCGCGTTCCAGGGCAAGGTGGTCTTCGTGGTCGAGGACCCCGGGAATGGCACCGTGAGCACCCGGCGCTCGACGCTCTGGGCCAGCGACGGCACGGAGGCGGGCACCGGCCCGCTCTTCGATCTGCCGGCCATCTTCGTATCGGGCCTCCGGACCTTCGAGGGCACGCTCTACTTCTACGGCGAGAAGCCGGGCTCCTTCAGCACCTCCCTGTTCCGGTCGGACGGCACCGCGGCGGGCACGCGCGGGCTGCTCCCGTCCAGCGGTGGCGGATCGACCCGCTTCCTCGACCTCGGCGGCCAGCTCTTCCTCGCCAACGCGGGGGACCTGTGGAAGACGGACGGCACGCCCGAGGGGACCCGCGCGATCACGGACGGCACCGGCAACCAGGAGGTGCTCGACCTGGCGCCGCTCGGCGGCCGGATCTTTTTCATGGGCCTGAGCTTCCCGGATCCCAATGACTATCCCTACCAGGGGACGCCGACGCTCTTCCGCACGGACGGCACCGTGGCGGCCACCGTGGCCGTCCGGACGTTCGCCCTCGATCCCACGTTCGAGACTCCACCCCCCTACTTCCCACAGCCGCAATTCACCGCCCTGGCCGGCGCCCTCTTCTTCGTGGCCTGGGAGCCCGGGCACGGCGCCGAGCTCTGGAAGACGGACGGCACCACGGCCGGGACGGTGCCGGTGAGCGACATCAACCCGGGGCCGGCGTCGTCGCGGATCTCGGGGCTGACCGCGGTGGACGGCCGCCTCGTCTTCGCGGCGACCGACGGCGAGCACGGGGTGGAGCTGTGGACGAGCGACGGCACGACGGCCGGCACCCGGCGGCTGAGCGACATCGCGGCAGGCCCCCTCTCCTCCAGCCCCCGGGAGCTGGCGGCGATCGGGAGCCTCCTCTACTTCAGCGCGGACGATCAGGAGACCGGCCGCGAGCCGTGGGCCCTGCCGCTCGCCAGCACCCTCTCCGGAAAGGGGAAGCCATGAGCCGCCTCGCCACCGCCCTGCTCCTCGCCAGTCTGCTGCCGATCGGGGCTCAAGGCCAGACGGCGACCCTGGTGCGCGACATCAACCCCCATCCGCCGGCGGTGGGCTCCACGGAATCGGCCCCGCGGCAATTCGCCGCTACGGGCGGCCGGGC
>JAICSG010000169.1 GCA_025937035.1 Thermoanaerobaculia bacterium
ACAAGATCGATCCAGGATCGACCCCGGGGTTAAAGGGGAAGCGGAAGGAGGCGGACGAGCGGCTGCTCGAGCTCAACGAGCGGCTGGAGGTCCTCCAGGAGTCGCTCTGGGCCGAGCACCGGCGCAAGGTGCTGATCGTGCTCCAGGGGATGGACACCAGCGGCAAGGACGGCACGATCAGCCACGTCTTCCAGGGGGTCAACCCGCTCGGCGTGCGGGTGGTCGCCTTCAAGGCCCCTTCCCCCGAGGAGCTCGACCACGACTTCCTCTGGCGGGTGCACCCCAAGGTGCCCGGCCGCGGGGAGATGGTGATCTTCAACCGCAGCCACTACGAGGACGTTCTGGTCGCCCGCGTCCAGAAGCTGGTCCCCCCCGAGGTCTGGCGCCAGCGCTACGACCAGATCAACGACTTCGAGCGCCTGCTCAGCGCAACGGATACCGTGATCCTCAAGTTCTTCCTCCACATCAGCAAGGACGAGCAGAGGGAGCGCCTCCAGGCCCGCCTCGACGATCCCCAGAAGCGGTGGAAGTTCCGCAAGGGGGACCTGATCGACCGCGCCCACTGGGACGAGTACATGGAAGCCTACGAGGAGGCCCTCGCTCGCACCAGCCAGAAGCACGCCCCCTGGTACATCGTCCCGGCCGACAAGAAGTGGTACCGCAACCTGGTGGTCGCCGAGGTCCTGGTGAAAGCGCTCGAGGACCTGAAGATCCAGGTCCCCGAGCCGGAGGAGGACCTCAAGGGGGTGGTGGTCGAGTAGGCACCCCCCTCCAGCGGGAAAGATTTCCCTCCCAGCCCTCCAGAAACGTAAAAACTTTTCCTCATCCCTACCCTCTCGGGTAGTTTTGCGCTATCCTTCTTTCATAGCGATCGCCCTATATTTCGCCGGACGGGCGGCCTCGGTTCCGGAGGCTGGGATGCCGCGCGTCCAACAAGGAGCGCCATGAGGCAAGGTCCGTTCACGTCCAGGCTCTGTCTACTCGCACTGTCCGGAATCCTCCTCCTCCCCTCCCTGGCCGCCGGTTTCGCCCCTCTCGCCGAGGACAACCGGAAGGCGGGGCTCACGGCTCTCGTGGCCGGCGGCTTCGGCTCCGAGGAGCTCGAGGTCCAGCCGTCGCTGGAGGTCGAGCCGCGCGGCTCCCAGAAAGCCCTGGCCCACCCCGCCCTGCAGCGCTTCTTCGCCTTCCAGTCCGACGCCTGGGAGGTGCGCTGGGACTCCCGCAGCGATCGCCCGAACCTGATCCAGGGCGCCGGCATCCCCCTGCTGCCCGGCAAGGGGAACAAGCTCGCGGCGGCCGATCTCAAGCTGGCTCATGAGGGCGGGCCGGACCTGAAGGACGTCGAGACCCGGGTCCGCGCCTTCCTGGCCGACTTCCCCGAGCTGCTGAACGTGTCGGGCCTCGACCTGCGGCTCGATCCGGCAAGCACCGTCAACGCCGGCGAGGAGAAGCAGATCTGGCTCGTGGAGCTTCAACAGTTCCATCGCGGCGTTCCCGTGGAAGGGGCCAAGGTCTTCTTCCGCATCAACAACGGCAACATCGTCCAGCTCGGCACCGAGCGGGTGGCCGAGGTGCGGACCAGCGCCAGCCCCAAGATCGACCGCGCCGCGGCCCTGGCCGCCGCCGTCCAGGCTCTCGGCTTCCGGGTGGAGGAGCTCGGCGAGATCGTCGATCCCGGCACCCTGAAATTCGTCCCGGCGCTGACCGTGGGCGAGCATCCGGCGGAGACGTACCAGGGCGCGCGGGGGCAGGGCTACCGGCACTACCTGGTCTGGGACGTGACCTTCCGTCGCTCCGGCGACCCCGCCACCTGGCAGGCCAAGGTGGACGCCCGGACCGGCCGCCTCCTCTCGCTCGTGGACGCCAACGACTACGCCACGGCCCAGGTGACGGGCGGCATCTATCCCGTGACCAATTCGGACCCGGAGGTGGTCGAGCCCCTGCCGTTCATCAACGTCGCCAACGGCTCGACCAAGGTGGCCGACCGCAATGGCAACTACAGCTACTCGGGCGGGGTTTCGACGGTGAACCTGAGCGGCAAGTACATCAGGATCTCCGATCAGTGCGGTCGGGTCTCCAAGTCGGACCGCGAGCCTGGGGACGTCACCCTGGGCACCAGCCGCGGCACCGACTGCGCCACCCCGGGCGTGGGCGGCGCCGGCAACACCCACGCCGCCCGCACGGGCTATTACCACCTGACCAGCATCAACCGGAAGGCGGCCACCTACCTGCCCGGGAACGCCTGGATCAACGGCACGCTGACCGCCAACATGAACATCAAGAGCACCTGCAACGCCTTCTGGAACGGCTCGACGGTGAATTTCTTCCAGTCGGGCGCCGGCTGCTCGAACACCGGCGAGATCGCCGCGGTCTTCCTCCACGAGTGGGGGCACGGCCTGGATCAGAACACCGGCGGCGCGGCGCCGGACAAGGGGAGCGGCGAGGCTCTGGGCGACACCTTCGCCTTTCTGGAGACCCGGGACGCCTGCATCGGCCGCAACTTCAAGCCCGGCGTCACCTGCCACAACTGCAACGCCGATTGCACGGGCGTGCGCGACCTCTCCTCCTTCGCGGTCGGCGGCAGCCACACCGTGGCCCGGCCGGGCACGGTGGCCTCCCCCACCGGCCTCGACTGCGCCCGCATCAGTTGCCCCTATACCGTGTTCATCTCCCCCTATCAGGGCCCCATGGGCTACGAGGGGCACTGCGAGAGCTACATCGCCAGCACCGCCAACTGGGACCTCGCCAAGTACCTCGTCGCCCGCTGGGGCGAGGACGCCGGCTGGGCCAAGATGGAGGCCCTCTGGTATAAGAGCCTCACCCCCGGCAAGAGCGCCTATCAGGTCGCCTCCGGAGGGAAGTGCAACCCGAAGGCGCAGGTCAACGGCTGCGGCTCCTCCAACTGGTACACCGTCTTCCTGGCCGTGGACGACGACGACGGCGACCTCTCGAACGGCACCCCGAACGGCTGCCGCATCTGGGACGCCTTCAAGGCCCACGGCATCGCGTGCGGGGCCCGGCCGGCTTGTACGCAGTAGGGCTGGAAAACGAGATGTCAGCTCCCGCGGCCCTTCAGGCCGCGACGATTTGTCGACCTATCTACCCAGGGCATCGGCCTTCGGCCTCAGCCATGGGCTGGGTTCTCCCGGCCCGTTGGGCCGGACGTAGGCAGGGCCGGGATGTTCCGTTCCAGCTCACTCCCCCTTGCGGAGCTTCTCCGCCATCGGAAACGCCAGCGCCCCCTTCTCGGTGAGCCACGTCATCACCACCGGCTCGAGGCGGCCGGCCTTCACCGCGGGGTCGTCCGCGGCGAGCCGCTTGGCCTCTTCGAGGCTCCCGACGCGGAAGATCTCGATGCCCCGCATCCGCGGGTCCGGCTGGTCGTCCAGGGGGCCGGCGACCAGGAGCTTGCCGGCCGTGGCGAGCTCGCGCAGATGGGCCAGGTGGGCCTTCTGGATCTCCTCCAGCTTGTCTTGGGGATACTCGCGCGGGTGCTCCGGCCGTTGCAGGATGACCAGCTGATAGGCCTCCAGATTGGGAGGCGGGGCGGCCGGCTTCGGCGCGGGAGATGGAGCGTCTTGCGGAGCCAGCAGGGCGGCGGCTAGAACCAGGGGCAATAGCATGACTCAGAGACCTCCTCAATCCCACTGCGTGTCGACGCTCGTGGTGATCCGGTGGAGCACCTGCTGGAGCTTGTCGGAATCCTCCCCGATCGCCATGGTTGCATCGTAGCCCAGGATGGGCCAGAGAAACCGTTTATAGTTGAGAACGAACTGCGGCCATTTCCAGTTTTTGACGCCCTTGATGTGATAGCCCCGAGTCTTGTCCGCGAGGCCCAGACTGGCCATCACGGCCGCGCACATCATGCAGCAGGGCTGCGAAATACCGATGTACCGGATCTTGTCGAGATGTCGCACGCCGAGCTGATCGATCTGCTTCATCTCGGCGTGCTCACAGTTGTCCGTCAGCCCGTAGAAGCTATTGGTATTGAAATACTGTGACTGGTGAAAATCCTCGAATTCGTTCTTGGTGCCGATTGATTGCATGAAGCTCGTCGTGTGCTTCACTTTGTTCGAGTTGTAGGAGATCCCGATCATGTCGGAATGCCTCCAGGTGATCACAGAGCCGCAATTGCGGGTCTCCGGAGTCTGGTGAAAATTGAGCTGCTCCGCCAGCGTATCCTCGATCTTAGGGTTGTCGGAAGCCTCGCCATAGGCCTCCCGCACGAATTTGCGGATGTGCGTCTTGACCTTCGGGATCAGCGTATCCAGATGGTTCTCGCTCATCTTCTGCCGCTGGACGACCCGGGCCGTGACCACCGCCGGCGCGGGCAGGATACGGGCCTGCGCGACGGGTGGCGGCACCGGCAGGAAGCGAGGCCGCGCGAGGGGTGGCGGCTGGACCCGCGATGAGGGAACGGCGAGCCTGGGCTGCACCGCCGTCCGAAAGACAACCGGTGGCGGCGGAACCGGCCTCGGGACCGGACACGGCGGCTGGACCGGGCGAATCGGGGAGCTCCTCAGCCCCTCCGGCCCTGCTTTCGCCTGCAGGTTGGCTCCCCCGGAGCCCGGCCAGCGCAGAGGCGGCGGGGGAGGATTCTTCTTCTGGGACATCTCGGCTCCTGATCGATCCGGAAGAGTATAGCTGCCGGGAGCCCTTCCGAACACATCGCACCACGACTAAATATCGCGACGCGAGGCATCTTCCTTGCACACTCCTCTGTTCAAGACGGTCCGGCAGCGGATCGGAGTCGTTCCCCTCCTTGGACGCCGGGCCTCGCATCCTGCCAGCTATGTAATTCCTACTTGCAAGAAAGGAGCGCGTGATGGCGAAGACCGGGGGCGATATTTTGGTGGAGAATCTGATCGACTGGGGGGTGGATACGATCTTCGGCATCCCCGGGGACGGCATCAACGGCATCATCGAGGCGCTGCGCAAGCGCCAGGAGCTGATCCGCTTCATCCAGGTGCGCCATGAGGAGGCCGCCGCCTTCATGGCCTGCGGCTACGCCAAGTACACGGGCAAGCTGGGCGTCTGCCTCGCCACCTCCGGCCCGGGCGGCATCCACCTGCTCAACGGCCTCTACGACGCCAAGATGGACGGCCAGCCGGTGCTCGCGATCACCGGCCACAGCTATCACGACCTGATCGACACCTTCGGGCAGCAGGACCTCGACCTCGACAAGGTCTATCAGGACGTCGCCGTCTACAACGCGCGGGTGATGGGGCCCATGCACGTCGAGAACGTCACCAACCTCGCCTGCCGGGCGGCGATCAGCTACCGGACGGTCTCCCACATCAACTTCCCCACCGACCTCCAGGACCAGGAGGGGGGCGAGCGGTCGCCCCGCAACCGCCCGCACCACGAGTCGAGCGTCTACGCCCGCCGCGCCGCCCTCCCCTCGATGGACGAGCTCCGCAAGGCGGCCGAGATCCTCAACCAGGGAAAGAAGATCGCCATCCTGGCCGGCCGCGGCGCGCTCCACGCCACCGACGAGCTCGAGCAGCTCGCGGAGCTGCTGGGCGCGCCGATCATCAAGGCTCTGCTGGGCAAGGCCGCGGTGCCGGACGACAGCCCCTACACCACCGGCGGCATCGGCCTTCTCGGCACCAAGCCGTCGCAGGAGGCGCTGGAGGATTGCGACACCTTCCTGATCGTGGGCAGCTCCTTCCCCTACATCGAGTTCCTCCCCAAGCCGGGGCAGGCGCGCGGGGTGCAGATCGATCTCGATCCGCTGCGCATCGGCCTGCGCTATCCGGCCGAGGTGGGTCTGATCGGGGACAGCCGGGCCACCCTGCGCGAGCTGATCCCCCTGCTCCGCCGCAACGAGAGCCGCGGCTTCCTGGAGAAGGCTCAAGACGCCATGAAGGACTGGTGGAAGCTGATGGAGGAGCGGGCCACCCGACAGGACAAGCCGATGAAGCCCCAGGTGGTCGCCTGGGAGCTCGGCAAGCGGCTGCGCTCCGACGCCATCATCTCCTGCGACTCGGGGACCATCGCCTCCTGGTTCGCCCGCTACATCCCCGCCCGGCGCGGCCAGATGTGCTCGCTCTCGGGCACCCTCGCCACCATGGCCAACGGCCTTCCCTACACCATCGCGGCCCAGATCGCCCATCCCAAGCGGCAGTGCGTGGGCTTCGTGGGGGACGGCGGCTTCACCATGCTGATGGGCGAGATCGCCACCGCCGTCAAGTACGAGCTGCCGATCAAGATCGTGATCATCAAGAACAACGCCCTCGGCCAGATCAAGTGGGAGCAGATGGTCTTCCTCGGCAACCCCGAGTACGTCTGCGAGCTGCAGCCGATCGACTTCGCGGGTTTCGCCCGGGCCTGCGGCGCCGAAGGCTTCACGATCGAGGATCCGGCCGCCTGCGGCGACGCGCTCGACGAGGCTCTCTCCCGCCCCGGACCGGTGGTGATCGAGGCGGTGGTCGACCCGAACGAGCCGCCGATGCCGCCCAAGGTCACCGCCCGGCAGGCGGCTCATCTCGCCGAGGCGCTCGCCAAGGGGACGCCCCACGGCGGCAAGATCGCCCTGACCGTCGCCTCCGACAAGGTCAAGGAGATGGTCTGATGCCCGAGGGGGACTCAGCCTGTAGCAAGGGGACCCCGATCGAACGGATCGGGGTCTCCGCCTTCACCATCCCCACCGATGGGGCCGAGGCGGACGGCACCTTCGCCTGGGATTCGACCACGATGGTCCTCGTGGAGGCCGCGGCCGGCGGCCAGACCGGCATCGGCTTCAGCTACACCGGCACCGCCGCGGCCCGCCTGATCCGGGACCACCTGGCGGACGCGGTGAAGGGCCGCGACGCCATGGCCGTCCCGGGCTGCTGGGAGGCGATGCGTCACGCGGTGCGCAATCTCGGCAGGCCCGGGATCGCCTCCTCCGCCATCGCCGCCGTGGACGTGGCTCTCTGGGACCTCAAGGCCCGGCTGCTCGATCTGCCGCTGGCGACCCTGCTGGGCGCGGTCCGCGACGCCATCCCGATCTACGGCAGCGGCGGCTTCACCTCCTATTCGATCGATCGATTGCAAAAACAGCTCGGCCGATGGGTGGCCGATGGAATCCCCCGCGTCAAGATGAAGATCGGCACCCATCCGGAGGAGGATCTCGAACGGGTGCGGGCCGCCCGCGAGGCCATCGGTCCGGACGCCGGGCTGTTCGTGGACGCCAACGGCGCCTATTCGCGGAAGCAGGCGCTCGCTTTCGCGGAGGATTTCGCGGCGCTGGGCGCCACCTGGTTCGAGGAGCCGGTGTCGTCCGACGACCTCGAAGGTCTCCATCTCCTGCGTGACCGGGCCCCGGCGGGTATGGATATCGCCGCCGGGGAGTACGGCTACGATCTCTTTTATTTCCGCCGCCTGCTGGACGCCGGGGCGGTGGACGTGCTCCAGGCGGACGCCACGCGCTGCGGCGGCATCACCGAATTCCTGCGCGTGGGGGCCCTCTGCGCGGCCCGGCCGCTGCGGCTCTCGGCGCACACGGCGCCGTCGATCCACGCTCATCCCTGTTGCGCTCTGGCGGCGGCGATCCATGTCGAATATTTCCACGACCACGCGCGCATCGAACGGATGTTGCTCGACGGCGCGCCTCCACCCACGGGCGGCGCGCTCCGCCCCGATCTTTCCCGGCCCGGCCTCGGCCTGGAGCTCAAGCGCTCCGACGCCGAGCGCTGGGCCGTTGACTTCTAGGAGGTATCGATCATGAAACATCAAGACATCGGCTCGACCCGCTGGGCGATCGC
>JAICSG010000515.1 GCA_025937035.1 Thermoanaerobaculia bacterium
ACTCCGACTTCCAGTCGCTCTCCGCCGTGTACCTCAATGTCCGGTTGAAGCCTCCCACCTGGGAGGCGCGGCGGGTGATCACGCGCGCGCTCGCCCGGTCCGCGCCGGGGGCGGCGGAGCCGGTGCCGCTGGCCCCCGATCCCGCCGTGCAGGGGGCCGGGGATCAGGTGTCCACCCGCTTTTACGGCAAGATCTTCAGCCGCAGCTACGCCCGGCTGGCCACCGACACGCTGACGCAATCGCTGGTGGACCTGGGCCAGCCGGTGGGCCCCGATCAGGAGATGCAGCGCCTGCAACGGCTGCTCGACCAGATGCAGCTCACCACCAAGACGCTGGCGCGCGGCGACCAGCAGTGGGTGGGGGCGCCCGTCTTCGCGCCCGGCGCGGCCTACAAGGTGGTGCTGGCGCAGATGGGGCGCTCGGCCTGGCTGGGCCCCGCCTACTCCCGCCGCACGGCGCGGAACGGCGACGAGGGCTTCACCCAGATGCAGGCCGCTCTGGCCGCCGACTCCTCCGACTACACCGGACCGGTGCTGGCGCGGCAGAACGGCCAGATCGAGCTCCAGCTCTCGGCCGGCGTGCAGACGCTGGAGAAGGCGATCCAGGGCTTGCTGGGCCAGCCCTTCGTGGGCGGCTCGGGGAGCTGGCAGAAGGTCATCCCGCCCAACCAGCGCCTGGTGTGGAGCGTCCCCCTGCTCACCCAGGCGGCGCAGCTCGACGCCCCCTACCAGCAGTTCCTCAGCCAGGGGGTCCAGGCGTTCAGCCCCGGCCTGCGGCAGCAGGTGTCGGCGATCGCCACCGAGCAGCTCAGCGATCAGGTGGCCACCCTGCTCGGCCAGGCGCAGAGCTTCACGCCGGCGGGGGACCGCGCCGCGCCGGTGCTGGAGCCGCGGGTGCAGCAGCAGGTCCCGGCCTTCTCGGCCGCCTCGCCGCCGCTGGGGCAGATCCTCACCTTCTCGCAGCAGCTCGGACTGGCCTATGGCTATCCGCAGCTGGCGCGGCTCGTCGAGGAGCAGGCGCTCCAGTTGCTGCGCGACTCCCAACAGCTGCTCGACCAGTCGGGGCTCTACGTGCCGCGGGACGGCGATTTCTCCTGGTGGGACGGCCGCACGCCGCCGTCGCCGCGGGCCTTCGGGGCCACCGACGCCAACGGGCTCAAGAGCTACCTCGCCGCCCAGCGGGGGCGGGCCTCCCAGGTGGCGGCGTACGCCGCGCCGGTGCTCTCCGGGGCCGCCATCGTCCAGCCGTTCGAGCCGGGGTACGCCAACCGGCCGGCGGTGGTGAGCTGGAACGCCATCCAACTGTCCCTCACCGGCTACGCCAACAAATCCGCGGACAACACGCTCGCCGCCCTGGAGTCGTTCATCTCCACGGACATGACCCAGATCACGGCGGACAACTGCCAGAAGCGCCTCGCCGCCGAGGGGCCGGCCGCCGGCAACGACTTCTTCCAGGCCGCGGAGGCGTCGCTGCAGAGCGAGCTGCTGCGGCGCTGCGACGCGCTCACGGTGACCGACGCGCGGGCCGGCTACGAACGGGTGGCGCTGCTGTTCAACAGCTCGCTCGCCGGGCGCTACCCGTTCGCGGCGGCCGATCCGCCGGCCCTGGGCGGCGAGGCGACGCCGGAGGCCATCCACCGCTTCTTCGACGTCTTCGATCAGTACCAGGCGCTCATCGAGGACGCGCTGTCCCGCCAGGCGCCGGAGAAGACCTTCGGCGGCTCGACCGAGGAGGTGCGCCGGTTCATGCGCGAGATGCGGCCGGTGCGCGCCTTCTTCGCCTCCTACCTGAGCGTCCAGGACCCCACCCAGCCGCCGGCCTACGACCTCAACGTGACCTTCCGCACCAACCGGGATCACGAGGTGAACGGCAACCAGGTGGCCTCCTGGTCGCTGCAGCTCGGCAGCCAGGAGATCAGCGCCACCAACCCCCTCCAGCCGCAGCTCTCGGACGCGTCCGGCTCGTCCTCCTCGTCCTCGTCCTCCTCACCCTCCGCGTCCGGGTCCGGGTCGCCGTCCGCCACGCCGGTCGCGAGGTGGGTCTATGGCAACCCGGTCCAGGTGGCGCTGGGCTGGGCCCAGAATTCCCCCTGGCAGCCGTCGCCCGGCGGGCAGCAGCCCCGGGCCGCCGCCTCCGGAAATACGGTGACCTGGCAATATGCCAACGCCTGGTCGCTGATCAGTCTGCTGCGGGACCAGGCGGCGCCGGCCGCGGAGCTCGACTCCTACGCCGACCCCCAGCCGCAGACGCTGCGTTTCCTGGTGGCCACCCAGTCGGGAGCGGCCCAGGGCTCGGCGAAGGTGTTCGTGCGGGTCCAGCTCCAGACCACGGATCAGAAGAAGGGCGTGCTGCTGCCGCCCGTGTTCCCCACCCAGGCGCCGCGGTTGATCCGGTGAAGGCCGCTCAGCCCGGCCGGCGGTAGACGTAGAAGACCCGGCTGAGCGTGAGGGAGAGGACGGGCACCTGCCCCGGCCGGCTGGCCTTGCCGCCGCCAACCATGTAGAGGGTGCCGTCCACCCCGGCGACGCCGGGGGAGACGGCGGGCGCGGCGAGCGGCACGCCCTCGCTCCAGGCGCCGGTGGCGGGGTCGAGCCGCTGCACGTCCGCCGCGCCGCCCAAGGGACCCTCGCCGCCGACGGCGAAGATCTGCCCCTGGACGGCCGCGGCCCCCAGGTTGCGCCGGGGGTAGAGCAGGGGGGCGCGATGCCGGAGCCAGCGGTCTGTCGCCGGCTGGTACTCCTCGTGGACGGTGAGCGTGGAGCGGCCGAACAGCCGGCTGCGCTCCCCGGCCAGGGCGTGGACGCGGCCGGCTAGCACGGCGGTGGCCAGGGAGCAGCGCGGGGTCGGCATGGGACGGCGGCGGCGCCACGAGTCGCTGGCCGGGTCGTATTCCTCGTGCGCTCCGGTGGTCCGCTCGCCGGCCGGGCTCCCCCGGCGCCCGCCGAGGGCGTGGAGCTTGCCGTCCACCGTGGCCGCGGCCAGCGCGTCCCGGGCCACGGGCAGATCGGCCCGCCGGGTCCAGCGGCCGGGCTCGGGATCCCAATCCTCGTGGGTGGCCACCGCCTTTCCCGAGGGATCGACGCCGCCCAGCACGTGGAGGCGGCCGTCGACGGCCGCGACGGCGAAGGCGCGGCGGGGGCTGGGGAGCCGCGTGCGAAAGGCCGGGAGGGCTCCGCCCGCCGGATCGATCTCCCACACCTCCCCGGACTCCAGGACGGCGAACAAACGGCCGGCGGCCAGGGCGAGCCAGGTGGCGCCCGCGTGCTCGCGGGGGATGGGCGGGTGCTGCCGCCACTCCGGATCGGTCTCGGGGAAAGGGAGGGAGGCGCCGGTCCAGACGTAGCCCGCGGGCGCCCGCGGCGAGTCGCCGAGGAGCGAGCACCCCGGCGGCACCAGCCCCACCTCCGGGGCGATCTTCCCGGTGGTCACCGCGCCGTCGGCGAGCTCGGGCGTGCCCACCGCTCCCGGGGTCCCCAGGCGGCCGAAGAGGACCCCGGCCCGGACCTCCCCCTCCACCTCCAGACCGGCGCGGATCTCCAGCGGGCCGTACATGGTGTCCCCATCCTTGCTGACCGCGCCGTCCACCCACGGCTGGAAGGTGCGGCGCCGGTCGCGCACCTCGCCGGTGGGGAGGCACACGAGGGCCAGGGGGGCCAGGCGGTGCTCGGGTCCGGCGGGGGGCTGGGGGAGGGGGCCGGAGGCGTCGCTCGGCCATTCGATGTCCTCGGTGTAGGTGCGGGCGGGCATCCACCAGTAGTCGCCGGCGCGGCAGGGCGCGTCCCCCTCGAAGCGGACCTGGATTCCGGCCTCCAGATCGATCCAGGCGTCCGCGCGCGCCGGCACGGCGCCGTCGCTGAGCCCGTCGCCGCTCTGATTCCACAGCCGCAGCAGCGGGTGCGCGGCCGGGGAGGCGTCGAATCCGGCCGGCGGCGGAGCGGAGAGGGTGACCTCGAGCGCCTCGGGTTGAACGGACTGGATCAGGAAGAGGGGGGGCACCAGCCCCTGGAGCGTCGTGGGATCGTTCTCCAGCGA
>JAICSG010000488.1 GCA_025937035.1 Thermoanaerobaculia bacterium
TAGCCCGGGGATTCATCCCCGGGCGGTCCTCGTTCGTATACAGTCACGCCGTGCCCGCCGTCCCGTCCCCCGCCTCGGTCCGCCGCCTGCGAGCTTGGCTCATCGCCTATCTGGCCGTCGCGGTCCTGGCGGTGGGCGCCCATCTCCGGCCGGTGTTGCGGGCGCGGTCGCTCCCCACGGCGGCGGCGCAGTGGATCTGGAAGCCGGTCGACCATCTGGATCACAACCCCACCGCCTTCTACGCCGCCCGCGATTTCGACCTCGCCTCTCCGCCGGCCCGGGCGCGGCTGATGATCACGGCGGACGAGGAGTACGTGGTCACCCTGAACGGCAAGCGGATCGGCGCCGGCGCCGTCGAGCGGGGCGCGCCCCTCGACGGCTACGAGGTCGGCCCGCTGCTGCTGCCAGGCGGCAACCGCCTGCTGGTGGAGCTGCGGAGCAGCGACGGGACAGGCGGGCTGCTGGCCAGCCTGGTGGACGAGGCGACCGGACGGCAGATCGTGGGGACCGGCGGGGAGTGGCGCATCCTGCCCTCCCATCAGCTCGGCCTGCCGCGGGGGTGGACGCCGATCGGCGGCGGCGAGCCGGCGTTCGTCTGGGGCTATCCGCCGGTCGGTCGCTGGGGGAGGCCCAGGGTGGGCGCGCCCCGGCCGCTGCTGGACCAGGAGATGGGGCCGCCCTTGCCCGCCGCCTCCATGCTGCCGCTCTCGCTCCCCGCCGGGCTCTCCGAGGGGCGCCCCCCGGGCTCGCCTCTGCTCTACGACTGGGGGCGTACGGTCGAGGGGATCCTGACCCTGGAGGTCCCCCCCTCCAAGGACCTCGGCATGGCCCTGCTCTTCACCGGCGAGACGCCCCCCGACCCGCTGGCGGCGCGCCCCACCGCCTCGGTGCTCGTCATGCCGGGAGCGCCGGAATGGCTGGACGCCCGCCCCCGCCGTTTCCGCTACGCCCTGCTGGTGGGGCTGAAACGGCCGGCCGCGGCCACGGTCCGGCCCGTGCCGCCGGGGATCGTGCGTCCGCCCCGGCCGGTGAAGGACAAGGTGTTCGGAATCCAGGGACCGCCGCTACGAACGCCGGTGGAGGACGAAGTCTGGAGCAAACTCCAGCGCTTCCCGCGCACCGGACGGGGGGAAGACCTCTAGCTCGCGCTTCGCCTCGGCCGCGTACTCCTCGGCCATGGCGGTGACCTCCTCGATCGTCCCCTCCGCGGCCACCAGATCGAGGATCTCCTGGGGAGAGACCCGGCTGAAGCTGCGGTCCTCCAGCACCCATTCGATCAGCCGGCGCTGCGAGGCCTGCACGCGCGGCAGCAGGAGGATCAGGGGGAGCGTCAGCTTCCCCTCCTTGAGGTCCGAGAGCACGGGCTTGCCGAGGTCGCTCTCGCGGGCCGTGAAGTCGAGCAGGTCGTCCACGAGCTGGAAGCAGATGCCCAGCGAGCGGCCGTAGCGGGTGAGCACCTGCCCGGCCTCCGGGCGCTGCGGCGGGATCAGGCTGGGGATCGAGGCCGCGGCGGCGAACAGGTGGGCCGTCTTGCGGTCGATGATCTCGAAGTACTCCTCGACGCTGAGGTCGGGGGCGCCCAGCCGCTGGAAGGCGAGCAGCTCCCCCTCGGTCATCTTGAGGGTGGCGCCGCAGAGCCTTTGGATGATCTCCACCTGGCCGTGCGAGAGGGCCATCTGCATCGCCTTGGTGTAGATCCAGTCCCCCAGGAGCACCGTGAGGTTGTTCCCCCAGAGGTCGTTGATCGTGCTCTGCCCGCGGCGCAGGGCCGCGTGGTCGATCACGTCGTCGTGGATCAGGGTCGCCGTGTGGATCAGCTCGACCACCGCGGCGTAGGTGACCTCCTCCTCGCCGTCGTGGCCCAGGAGGCGGGCGGCGAGCAGCAGGAGGGCGGGGCGCACCCGCTTGCCGCCCCCTTCCGCCAGATAGCGGCCGGCCTTCTCGATGAACGGGACGTCCGAGCTGAGGTGGTGGCGGAAGACCGCCTCGGTGGCGATCAGCTTGTCCGCCACCAGATCGATGAACCGGGACGCCAGGGCCGAGCGGGCCCCCGCCGTGACGGTGGGGCCGGAGCTGGCTGGGGAGCCCTCCAGAGGGTGATTGGGCACGGGGTCGGTCCTTTTGCTCATCAGGAGAGGCTCAAAGCCCGTGCACCGGATCGAACGGGGTGACCTGCTCCAGGTGCCCGTCGCGGAACCGGTAGACCCGGCCGGCCTCGAAATACCACCAGGAGGACTCCAGGTAGCTGGGATATTGCACGTTGCGGACGCGGTCCGGCTTGCCCATCTCCTGATAGACCTTGCGCTGGTCTTCCGTCTTGATCGAGGCCAGGAACTGGCGGAAGGCGTCGAGGAACTGCCGGTTGTCGATGGTGACCGCGACCACCGCCGGAGAGCCCGCTTCCACGCGGCGGGTGACCTCCTGGCGCGCCAGCTCCTGCACCGTGTCCCCCGCCCGGGTGTGCACGGGGACCCCGGCCACCAGCTCGAAGTGGTTGAAATAGTTGTCCCAAGGCCACTCGATGACGAAGTTGCCGGAGGCATCGGTGGTGGCGCTCACCCGGCGGACGTCCGGATCGGCGGTCCGGCGGAGATTCCGCATGCTGAAGTAGGTCCGGGAGACCTCCAGGACCACGCGGAGGCCCTGGAGCGGCTGCCCCTGGGCGTCGGTGACGATGCCGGTGACCTGGATGCGCTGCCCCTGGTCGTAGCGGGCCGCGGCGTTGGCCGGCGTGGGCGTAAGGAACGCCGCCAGCAGGCAGAGCAGCCCGGCGAGGGCCGCGAGGACGGGTGCCCTTCGGTGGAGACTCTTCACTGGGAGCGATAGTTCGTAAAGTTGAGCGGGACGTCGAGGTCCAGCGCCTTGAGCGCCGCGATGACCGTCTGGAGGTCGTCGCGGTTCTTGCCGGAGACCCGCACGGAGTCCCCCTGGATGGCGGCCTGCACCTTGAGCTTCTTGGTTTTGATCTCGGCCACGATCTTCTTGGCCGTCTCCGTGGGGATCCCCTGCTGCAGGGTGATCTTCTGGCGGGCCCGGCCGTGGCTGGCGGGCTCGACCTTGCCGTAGCGCAGGGACTTCAGGTTGACCCCGCGCTTGACCAGCTTCGACTGCAGCACGTCCACGCACTGCTGGAGCGTGTAGTCGTCCGCCGCCTCCATGGCGATCTCCTCCCCTTCGAGAGTCAGCTCCGCCGCCGCCTTCTTCAGGTCGTAGCGCTGGCCGATCTCCTTCTCGGCCTGCTGCACGGCGTTGCGGACCTCCTGGAGATCCACGTTGGAGACGATGTCGAACGAATTCTCGGCGGCCATGTGTCGTCAGCTATCTCATCCACAGACGGCAAACTGGATCCGGGAGCCTCCCCGGCTGGCGCCATTATATGGAAACCGGGCCGGGGGGCCTACTGGGTCCCCTCCACCCAGCGGACGTTGCCGGGGGGCGAGAAGCTCCCCTGGCGGGAGAGGCCCTGATAGCCGGTGATCTCGAAGCGGGTGAGGTTCCCCTCGCGGTCGTGATAGGAGACCGCGACCACCCGGCGGCTCTGGGGGTCGACGGTCAGGGTGGCGTCGGTGAGGGTGGAGACGTCCTTCTTCTTGGGCACGAGGGCGATCTCGACCTTCCCCCCTTCGAGGGATTTGGCGGTGGCCTGATAGCGGGACTTCAGCTCGTCGACCCCCAGGAGGAGCAGGTCGAGCCCGGGCTCGTTCTTGCGGTCGACCCGGTAGCGATGGCCGGTGGGGTCCCCCTCGTTCCAGGCGTGGACCGTGCCGCCGCAGAGCAGGAAGCTCTTGGGGAAGGGGTTGGTGTAGTCCCACCGCATGCAGTCCGGCAGGGAGAGGGCGAGCCGCCCGGACTCCTTGTCCCCCGAGGAGAACCCGGCCGCGGTGAAGGTCTGCGTGAAATCGGCCCCCGTCGGCCCCGCCTCGACCAGGCTCTGGCGCACGGTCTTCAACGTCGTCCAGGGATCGGGCTCCTGCCCGAACGCCGGCAGGGCGGCGAGGGCGAGGGCGGCGAGGAGAAGGTGCGGTCGTCTCGGTTGTCTCATCAGCGGGCGGTCCTCCTGGGGAGGTTTAACAGGATGGGCGGGGGGAAGCTTCCCGGGACCTTTGTGCCTTCCCGGAGACGCCCCACGGGGAGTCTCTACTGAAAGGTCGTACCCCCCAATGTAGAGACGCCCGTGGGGCGTCTCGGCCGTGGCGTCAATGCCGGAAGTGCCGAGCCCCCGTAAACACCA
>JAICSG010000651.1 GCA_025937035.1 Thermoanaerobaculia bacterium
TGAGGATCTCCACCCCTTCCGTGTAGAGCTTCGAGGGATCGAAGTTGGGGCGGATCGAGGAGACGACCAGGGTGCCGCCGGGCTTCAGCAGCCGGTGCATCTCGCGCAGGCTGGCCAGCGGATCGTAGAGATACGGGAGCACCAGCGACGAGCCGATGCGGTCGAAGCAGGCGTCCGGCAGGTCGAGCCGCAGGTGGGCGGTGGAATCCCCGAAATGGAGGTGCCGGAAGCGGAGGTGCCGCGCCGTGAGGCTCTTCAGATCGGCGGGGGCGCCGGGCAGGAGGTCCTCCGGAACGGTCCGGCCGAGCAGGAAACGCGCGGCGCGGCCGATCTCCAGGGCGATCTCGACCTCCCGGTCGTCGAGGGCCGGGCAGAGCTGGCGCACCCGGCCGGGGTCCGCGGGCTCGCCGCGCAGGATGGCGTGCAGCTCCTTGCCGTACCCCTCGGCCAGCTTGCGGGCGGTGGCGTACGGCAGCCCCTCCACCCGGTGGACCAGCCCCTCGACGCCCCACAGCCGCCCGTCCAGGAAGTCGGCGATGGCGGCGAAGCGCGAGACCTCCAGGTCGGCCACCACGCCGCGCAGGACCGGCACCACCAGGCCGCGGGCCGAGCAGGCGGCGATCACCTTGTCGCGGGTGCGCTCGACCGCCTCGGGCACCAGGTCGAGGAAGGTGAGGGAGGCCGGCGCCTCGCCCCGGCCGTAGGCGTCGAGCAGGGCCAGCAGGAGGTTCCCCGTGCCGCAGCCGAAATCGGCCAGATGCTCGCCCGGCCGGGGATCGAGGAGCTCGGCCTGGCGGGCCAGGAAGCGGGGGTACTCGGGGTGCTCCAGGAAGACGTCGTAGCCGACGTCGTCGCCCGGCGCTCCGAACAGATGCTCCTTCCAGAACCCCTCGGCGTCGCGCAGCTCCTGGCGGCGCACCCTCCCCCACTCGGCCTCGCTCTGGCGGGCGAAGCGGGCCAGGTTGGGCTCGCGCGCCGGCCGGTCGGCGCCGAACAGGTGCTTGGAGATCGACTCGGCCACCAGCTTGAACAGCTCGATGGCCTCGCCGCCGCTCTTCAGCACGTGGCCGGTGGCGCATTCGAAGACCTCGCGCACGCCACCGCCGGGAGCGTCGAGCATCGCCCGCACCCGCGAGCGGGTCACCCAGCAGTCGTAGGTGCCGAGGATCCAGACCACCGGGGCGGCGATCCGCGCGAGATCCTTACGGGCGTCCTCCAGGAAGGCGAGCCCGGCCTCCATGGCTTGGCCGTAGAGGGAGACCCCGCGGATCGGCCGGCCGTGGATCAGGATCGTCTCCGGCCCCTCCCCCCGGCGGTAGGCGTCGAACAGGTCGAGCCCGGCGAGGTAGTTGCGCATCACGTCCTGGGCGTCCGGGCAGCCGAAGGGGGCGACCCAGAGGTCGACCGGCGCCTCGGCCTCCAGCTCCAGGATGGCCTTGCGGGCCGGGATGGCCGAGAGCGAGACGCTCACCAGGGTCCGCCGGGCCGGGCGGAAGCGGCGCTGGAGGTAGCGCAGCGAGGCTACGGTGTCATCCCCCAGATGGCCGAAGGTCCAGTGGTAGTAGGGGCGCCCCTCGGCCACCATGCGAGCGTCCATGGCGCTCTCGCCGGCGATGTGGCTGGCGTCGAAGCGCAGCACCACCGCCTTGCGGCCGTCGCGGTCGAGGTCATCCAGGATCGTGCGGGCGAGGAGGCCGAAGACCTCCTTGCGCTTGAGGATCGCGGGGGCGATCACCACCGCCACGTCCGGACGGATGTTGGGATCGGAGGTGTCGAAGTTGGCGTCGACGATGGCCGCCACCGCGTCCCCCCGCCGGTTCTTGTAGCGGACGATCTCCACCCCGCCCTCCTCGGTCCGCCGGGGGCGCCGCACGAAGGCCGCCACCTTGCCGCCCAGCATCGAGACGGTGCGGGTGATCCGCGCCGCGAAGCCGCCCCGCACCGCGTGATGGCGGATCTCGCGGAAGCTGTCCCGCGCCTCCCCCTCGTCGAAGCGGAGGCCGGCCCGCACGCCGCCGTCGTCGAGCGCCGAGAGATAGCGGACGGTGGCGCCGGCGATCTCCCGGCGGGAGCCCTCGGCTTCCAGGGTGAAGGCGGGCAGGCGGGTGCCCGGCACCAGGGCGGAAACGGCGGGCAGGCGGACCGAGGCGCCGCCCTCTCCGAGATCCATCACCGGCAGCCGCAGCCGCCCCTCGGGCAGGTGGGGCGCGGAAAGCTCGCAGAAGGCGGCCCGCGGGCCGGCCCGGCGCTCCGCCCGCCGCTCGGTCAGGTAGACCCGCTCGGGGACCATCACCTCGGTCTCCGAGCCCCGCACGGCCAGCACGATCGCCTCCAGGGCGTAGAAGAGGGGCGCGTCGGCGAAGGCCAGATAGAGCACGCGCGTGCGCGGCGGCATCGCCACGTCGAGCCGCAGGGAGGCTCCGTGCGGGCCCTCGGGATCGAACGCAATCGCCCGGCAGGGGACCGGTGTGAAGCCGCGGCCGGGCCGGATGGCGGTCAGCGGCAGGCCGCGCCCGGCCACGCTCTGGAGGAGGGTCTGGATCTCGGACGGCTCGCCGAGCGGCAGGAGGTTGCCCGGCACGAGGTCGCCGAGGGCCCGCTGGACGCGGACGATCGCCTCGTCCATCTCGTAGAAGCCGGCGTGGGAGCGCAGGCGGGCGCGGTCGCGCGCCGAGACCTCCTCGAAGCGGACGCCGATCCCGTCGGGCGAGGAGCGCACGGCGCGGGCGGTGAGCTCGATGGGCCTGGGATCGGTGGGAATCTCCAGCGACAGCCGGAGCCGCACGTCCGGCGCCACGGCCACGGGCGCGCGGAGAAAGGCGCCGTCGGCGGAGAGGTCGGTCGCCAGCAGGGCCCCGAGCTCGGGGCCCTCCAGCACTCGTACGGCGGCGAGCGTGCGGCGCCGGGGTGAGCGGCGCTCCTCGTTCGAACGGCCTGCCTCCCAGCGGACAGGCCTCTCCAGGACCAGCGGGCCCTGGACTTCATCCCCTGCGATCATCCCTCTGTACCCTCCCCGAGACCGCGGCTCGTACAATCCCGCTCAGGTGCCGGAGAAGGGGTCATGAGCCGCCCGGATCCCCGTGCGCCTGGTCCGCGAGCCGTCCACGGATCTCGGCAAAATCCCGGTGGCAGCGGAGGAAGACGTCCACCAGCACCGGATCGAAATGAGCCCCACGGTCCCGCGCGATGCGGCGGACCGCCTCTTCATGCTCCAAAGCGATTTTGTAGGGCCGGCGGCTGGTGATCGTGTCGTAGGCGTCCGCGAGGGCCACGATGCGCGCGGCGAGGGGGATCTGAGGTCCTGAGAGCCCCCGCGGATATCCTGAGCCGTCCCAATGCTCGTGATGGCAATAAGCA
>JAICSG010000344.1 GCA_025937035.1 Thermoanaerobaculia bacterium
ACCCTACCACCGCCCCCAGGATTGACCGGTGCAGCGGCCCGCGGTCCACGAAGAGGCGCACCCGGTGGGTGCCGGCGGGGACCTCGATGCCGATCCGGTAGGCGTTGGCGGTGCGGACCTCGGCGGGGCGGCCGTCAATCGTCGCCTGGAAGAGGAGGTTGGTGCGCTGGACGACCAGGAGGGCGCCTCCGGGACCGGCGGCGGTCTCGATCTCGTAGCTCTCGGGACCCCGGCGGAGGATGCGCGCCGTGCCGCCTCCCGTGACCTCGGGCAGGATGCTCTTGCCGAAAATGACGGCATCCCTGGCGGGGTCGAAGCCGGGGTCCTTCAGCCGCCTGTAGTTGGCGGGGATGTCCGGCGCCTCGAAGACCCGGCGGGCCAGGAAGGCCTCGGGAGCGTGGCCGGTCACCTCGAAGATCAGAAGCTCGCGGCCGAAGCTGGGGACGCGGGTGAGGAGGCGCGCGTGCGGCGGCAGGGGGTCGAGCGGCGAACCGAGCGGATGGTTGATCAGCAGCCGGCCCACCCCCCAGGCGGCGAGCATCTGGAGCCGCTCCGGGTTCTTGGCGCGCTGGACCTCGCTCTGGGCCCGCCGCGCGAGGTAGGTGTCCAGCCCCTCGGGCGAGGTGTTCAGCTCGTACCTCAATCCCCAGACAGGGCCGCTGAACGGGTACAGCTCGTAGAAGGACCGGCGCTCCAGCCACCGGAGGTGCTGCTCGGGGAAGGTCCCCTGGCGGAGGCTGGAGGGGCCGAAGAGGTAGTTGTAGTCCGGATTGACGGTCAGCGAATCGGCTGGCACCCAGGCGAGAGCCGGCGGCGGCACGAGGTAGGGCTCGACCGCGTCCATGGGATAGAGCGGGCGCAGCAGCCAGAGCTGGGCCCCGGCGTGGACCGCCAGCAGCAGGGCGCCGCCCAGGGTCCAGGAGCGGCGGGAGATCCGGAGGGCGAGGCCGAGCGCGGCGAGGATCAGGAGCGAGAGCAGCGACAGGCCGGCCCAGCGCAGGCGCTCGTTGGCGACGAACGGCGCCGGACGAGGGATGAAGAAGCCGAGCCAGGTCTCCGCCGGCCCCTTGGCGAAGCTGAGGAAGATCCAGAAGGCCGCGAAGGCCAGGGCCAGGAGCAGGAGGGCCCAGCGGAAGGGCCGCCGCCCCTCGCCGGCGCGGAGCCGCTCGAAGCCGAGGCCGCAGAGGAGGGCGGCGCCCATCGCCACCGGCAGCCAGAACTTGATCGGGTAGCGGAACGACTTGGCGTGCACCAGGAGCCAGGCGGCCACCGGATTGAACCGGCCGAGCGAGAGGAAGACGCCGAAGCCGATCGCTCCCCAGCTCCAGGCCGCCGGCCGGCTCCGCGGGCGGCCGGACGCGGCCACCAGCGCCAGCGTGAGGAGACCGGGGTAGAGGGAGAGATAGTAGGGTGGGACGCCGGTAAAGAACTTGTCCCCCCAGAAGTAGCCGTTGCCGAGCACGTCGGGCCGGCCGAACAGGAAGGGGATCAGCCACTCGGCGGCCTGCCGGGGGTCCCAGCTCGAGATCGTGATCGACTCCGGGCTGTAGCCCGCGTAGCCGCGGAGCGAGAAGGGGAAGATCCGCGCCAGCTCGACGAGCTGCGGCAGCGCGATCAGGGTGCCGCAGAGGACCGCCGCGCCGAGGAGGACGACGGCGCCGAATCCCGATCCCGCGGAGCGGTCCCGCCAGACCAGGGCCACGGCGGCGAGCGAGAGCAGGCCCGCGAGGCCGGCGGTCTGGGGATCGCCGCCCAGGAGCATCAGGGTCCAGAGCAGCGCCAGGAGCGGAGCCAGCCAGACGCGGCGGGCGGGAAAGCGGACGAAGTCGAGGCAGGCGGCGATCACGGTCGGCGCCAAGCTCACGCCCGCGATGAGGTTGTAGAAGTTGAGGTGGGAGAGGAAGAAGCCGGAGACCGTCCAGCAGACCGCCGCCGCCCAGGAGGCTTGGCGGCTCAGCCCCCAGGCGCGGCCCAGCCAGTAGAAGGCGAAGGGCGCGATCAGCAGGTGGAGCCAGAAGTGGGCGTTGAAGGCCCAGAAGGCCGAGCCCAGGAAGAAGAGCAGGTTGTCCGGATAGAACGGCGCGGCGTTGAGGTTGCCCGCCAGCGGCTGCCCCCCGGCCCGGTAGGGGTCGAGGATGGGAAAATATCCGTGCCGCAGGGCCTGGGCCTGCGACCATTTCATGGGAAAGTGCGAGTTGAGCACGTCCCGCAGGATGAGCGTCTCCGTGCCGCGGATCAGCGGCAGCATGGCGATCAGGAGCAGGACCAGCAGCGGGCCCATGTAGAGGAGGCCCAGGCGCCAGCGGGGAAGCCCGAGCCTGGCGGGCGGCCGCCCAACCCTTCCGGACGTGTCGTTCAAGCTCTCTCCCATAGAATAGCCCCGTGATTCGACCTCTCCTGAAATCCCTGCGGCCCACGCAATGGCCCAAGAACGTCTTCGTGCTCGCGCCGCTCGTGTTCGGCGGCATGCTGCTCGACTCCCGGGTGACCCTGCGCGCCGTGCTGGCCCTGGTCGCCTTCTGCTGCGCGTCGAGCGCGGTCTACCTGATCAACGACATCCGGGACCGCGAGGAGGACCGGCGCCATCCCCTGAAGCGGCTGCGCCCGATCGCCGCCGGCACGCTCAAGGTGCCGGTGGCCGTCCTGGCCGTCGCGGTCCTCGTCGGCGCCGCGGGCTTCCTCGCCGTCCAGCTCGGCCGGCCGTTCGCCCTGGTGCTCGGCACCTATCTGATCCTCAACGTCCTCTACACCCTGTGGCTCAAGCACATGGTGATCCTGGACGTGATGACGATCGCCATCAGCTTCGTGCTCCGGGTGGAGGCGGGCTCCACGGCCACGGGGATCGAGATCTCGCGGTGGCTCCTGCTCTGCACCATCTTCCTGGCCCTGTTCCTGGCCTTCTCCAAGCGCCGGCACGAGATCACCCTGCTGGCCCATGAGGCCTCGGGGCAGCGGCCGGTGCTCGACCACTACAGCCCGGCCTTCCTGGACCAGATGATCAACGTGGTCACCGCCTCCTCGGTCGTCTCCTACGCGCTCTACTGCGTGGCCCCGGAAACGGTGGAGAAGTACCACACCCAGGACCTCGTCTTCACCATCCCCCTGGTGCTCTACGGGATTTTCCGCTACCTCTACCTGATGTACCAGCGCCCGGGGGAGCGCAATCCGACCGAGGCGATCCTGCGCGATCCCCCGTTCCTGATCAACATCCTGCTCTGGGGGCTGGTGGTGGTGTGGATCGTCTATGGCCGGGAGGCGGGGTTGAAGTAGGATTCCCCGTCCGCTTCCATAATTTCGAGGCTTCCGACGTGACTGAAAAGCTACCCTCTCCCGCCAGCGCCCCCTCGCCCGCCGTCGCGGTGGTGATCCCCTGCCACAACGAGGAGCTCACCGTGACCAAGGTGGTCTCCGACTTCCGGGCCGCCCTGCCGGACGCCCAGATCGTGGTGGTGGACAACGCCTCGCGCGACCGCACGGCCGAGCGGGCGCGGGAGGCGGGGGCGGAGGTGATCCGCGAGCCGCGGCCCGGCAAGGGGTTCGCCCTGCTCTCGGGGTTCCGCTACGCGCGGGCGGCCGGCGCCGTGTACCTGGTGATGGTCGACGGGGACGACACCTATCCGGCCGACGACGCGCCGAAGCTGATCGCGGCGGCCGACGCCGGAGCGGAGATGGTGATCGGCACCCGGCTCGCGACCTACGACGAAGGGGCCTTCCGCGCCGGCCACTCGTTCGGCAACTGGCTGTTCATCTTCCTGGTGCGGGTGCTCTTCGGGGTGAAGACCCGCGACCTCTTCTCGGGCTACCGGGTGATCACCCGGCGCTTCCTGGAGGCGACGCCGCTCATCGCCCAGGGGTTCGAGGTGGAGGCCGAGCTGTCGCTCCAGGCCTCGGTGCAGCGCTTCCCGGTGGCCGAGGTGCCGGTGCGCTACCGCGCCCGCCCCAAGGAGAACCCGAGCAAGCTCCACACCTACCGGGACGGCTACCGCATCCTGCTCGCCATCCTGACCTTCTTCCGCGACTACAAGCCGATGACCTGCTTCGGCATGCTGGCGCTCTTCTTCCTGGTCCTGTCGCTGGCCGGCGGAGCGGTCGTGGTCACCGAGTTCGTGAAGACCGGGCTGGTGCCGCGGCTCCCCCTGGCGGTGCTTTCGGCGGCCCTCTTCCTCCTCGCCGCCCTCTCCTTCGCCTGCGGGGTGCTGCTGTCGACGATCAACCGCCGCTCCGCGGAGATCGCCGCATTGATTCCTTGGAAATAACCCCATGGAAGCAGCTTGAAGATCCTCCTCGTCTACGAGACGGTCTACCCGGATTTCATCGGCGGGGTCGAGAGCCGCAACCACGAGCTGGCGGCGGCGCTCCGGAAGCGGGGCCACGAGGTGGTGCTGGCCGGCTTCCGCAAGCCGCCCGCGCCCGCGGACGGCCCCGGCGTGCGGTCCCTGGGCGAGCTGGCCGGCCTCTACAACGCCGCGGGCCAGCGCAGCACGCGAGGCGCCATCCGATTCGCGCTGACCGTGCCGCGGATCGACGTGCGGGGCTTCGACGTGGTCGAGACGGCCAACATGCCGTACGTCCACATCTTCCCCCTGGCCCTGAAGTGCGCCCTGGCCGGCAAGCCCCTGCTGGTGACCTGGTACGAGTACTGGGGGGACTACTGGAAGGGGTACGTCGGCCGGCTCAAGGCGCCCGTCTACAAGGCCATCGAATGGTGTACGGGGCAGGTGGGCACGGCGGTGACGGCCACCAGCCGGCTCACCCAGGAGCGGCTCGCCGGCAAGCGCCGGCGAGGTGGGGTGGAGCTCGTCCCCTGTGGCATCCGCGTGGAAGACGTGAAACGGGCCGCCCGGCCGGAGGAGCATCACCACAGGGAGGGGCCGCCCATCATCTACGCCGGCCGGCTGCTGCGCGAGAAGCGGGTCGACCTCCTCCTGCGCGCCGTGGCCCTGCTGGCTCCCGAGCATCCAGGCATCCTCCTGACCGTCTTCGGCAATGGCCCCTGCCGGGAGGCCCTGGTCAACCTGGCGGACGAGCTCGGGATCGCCGATCGCGTGGAATTCCGCGGCCACGTGGAGACCAGCGAGGAGGTCTGGCGCCACCTTGGGCAGGCGCGGATCGCCGTCCAGCCGTCCGAGCGGGAGGGGTTCGGCCTCTTTCCCCTGGAGGCGATGGCGGCCGGGCTGCCGGTGGTCTACTGCGAA
>JAICSG010001002.1 GCA_025937035.1 Thermoanaerobaculia bacterium
AGTTCAAGGTGGTCAACGACACCTGCGGCCACCTGGCGGGGGACGAGCTCCTCAAGCAGCTCACCCTCCTCCTGCGCTCCCTGCTGCGCAAGACCGACACCCTGGCCCGCCTCGGGGGGGACGAGTTCGGCGTGCTGCTGGAGGACGCGAGCCTGCCCGACGCCCGCGAGCTGGGCGAGCGCCTGCTCACCGCCGTGCGCCAGTACCGCTTCGGCTGGCAGGAGCGGATCTTCGAGATCGGCGTCTCGATCGGCCTGGTGCCGATCACCGCCGACAGCGGCGACATGACCCGGGTCCTCTCCGCCGCCGACGCCGCCTGCTACGTGGCCAAGGAGAGCGGGCGCAACCGGATGCACGAGTACCAGCCGGACGACAGCGCCCTCGCCGAGCGGTACGGCGAGATGCAGTGGATCTACCGCATCCACAAGGCCTTCGCCGAGCACCGCTTCTGCCTCTACCGGCAGAGCATCCACCCGCTGACGGGCGACGGCACCGAGCCCCCGCTCTGCGAGATCTTCATCCGCATGGTCGACGAGGACGGCCGCATCGCCTCGCCGGCCGCCTTCATCCCGGCCGCCGAGCGCTACCACCTGATCGCCTCGATCGACCGCTGGGTGATCCACGCCGCCTTCGTCACCCTGGCCTGCGGCACCCTCTCCCACGGCGACACCACCCGCTTCGCCATCAACCTCTCGGGGCAGTCGGTGGGGGACGACGCCTTCCTCGACTACGTCCTCGGCGAGATCGAGGCGACCGGCATCGCCCCGGAGCGGATCTTCTTCGAGATCACCGAGACCGCCGCCGTGGGCAACCTGGCCAAGGCGACCCACTTCATCCGGGTCTTGAAAGAGCTCGGCTTCCGCTTCGTGCTCGACGACTTCGGGAGCGGTCTCTCCTCCTTCGCCTACCTCAAGAACCTGCAGGTCGACTTCCTGAAGATCGACGGCGCCTTCGTGCGCGACATGCTGGGGAGCTCGGTGCAGCGGGCCCTGGTCGAGTCGATCCACCAGATCGGCAAGGTGATGGGCATCCGCACCATCGCCGAGTCGGTGGAGGACCGCCCCACCCTGGACGTCCTCCGGCAGATCGGCGTCAATTACGCCCAGGGGTACGGCCTGTCGCTCCCAGAGCCTTTGATTTAGCGACTTTACAAGGCGGCCAGGGAAGTTTTTTCCACAGACCCGTGTAGAATCCAGAATTCAGATCGGATTTCACCGGGCGCGCTTTTTGCTGCATTGGGAGGGGTCCTGGAAAGAACTTGGTAATGCTGGCCCCTTTGAGCTCCTTCCCTGACGACGACGATCCGCGCTTGGAGCGGGAGGTGTCGCCATTCGACGGCGACGTGCGCCTCCCCCTGGCCCGGGCCTTCGACGGCGACTCCACGCTGGACGTCCGGCTGCGGCTGCTCATCGAGCCGGTGCCCGCGATCGTCTGGACCACGGACCGCGACCTGCGGTTCACCTCGGGGCTGGGGGGCGGGCGCGCCTCCTTCGGCCTCCGGGCCAAGCCGGGCACCAGCCTCTTCGACCATTACGGGGACCGCAACCCCGACGCCGTCCGGGCCCATCAGCTCGCCCTGGGCGGCGAGTCGGTGAGCTTCGAGCAGGCCTGGGAGGGGCGCACCTTCCAGACCCGCGTCGAGCCGCTGCGCGGCGAGGACGGGGAGATCACCGGCTGCGTGGGCATCGCGGTGGACATCACCGAGCGCAAGCACGCCGAGGAGGCGCTCTACCGCGAGAAGGAGCGGGCCCAGGTCACCCTGGCCTCGATCGGTGACGGCGTCATCCGCACCGATCCGCAGGGGAAGATCGACTACCTGAACCCGGTCGCCGAGCGGCTGACGGGGTGGAAGACCGAGGACGCCATCGGCCATGACGTGCTGGAGGTCTTCCAGGTGGTCGACGAGATCACCCGCAAGCCGCTGGCCGATCCGGTGGCGCGCTGCCTCTCCGAGGGGCGGGTGGTCGAGTCCCCCGGCCACGCCGTGCTGCTCAGCCGGGAGGGGAAGGAGTACTCGGTGCGCGACTCCGCGGCGCCGATCTACGACCGCTCGGGCGCCGCCCTCGGCGCCGTCCTGGTGTTCAAGGACGTGACCCAGCTCCGCGGCATGG
>JAICSG010000137.1 GCA_025937035.1 Thermoanaerobaculia bacterium
CGAGTCCAGGGCGACCTTCCCGGCGCCGAGGAAGGCTTCCTGCGCTCCGATCGCCTCCTGGAGGCCGGTGTCGCCGCCGGTCCTGGCCCGTTGGACGCCGCGAGACCGCTCGATCTGAAGGCCTCGCTACGGCGCTATCAGGGCCGCTTCGAGGAGGCCCTCGGCCTGCTGGATCTGGCGCTGAAGGCGAACGGGTCCAGAGAGGCCAGAGGGCGAATTCTGATCAAGAAGGCGAACACTCTGGAGCTCATGGGAGATCTCGAGAAAGCCTTGGCCGAGTTGCGGCAGGCAGAGCTGTTTCTTAGGGAAGCCCACGATGCTCGTATCTCCTGGATCATCCAGCACTCTTTGGCTCACAAGCTGTGGCAGCTTGGGCGATACGTGGAAGCTCAGTCGCATTTACCGGAGGCGCGGAAGAGGGCGATCGAGACAGGTAACGAGTTGGACCTCATTCGTACCCTCTGGGTCGAGGGAGGTATCGCGGCGGGTCTAGGGCAGAGAAGACAGGCCCTGGCAGCCATTGAACAGGTGCGGCGCTACTTCAATGCCAATCGCATCGCCTACGACGCGGCTCTGGCCTCCCTGGAGCTGGCAGCTATTTACTTAGAAGAGGAGCGGACCGCGGAGGTGAAGAGGCTATCCGAGGAGATGTACTGGATCTTCAAATCGCAAGGAGTCCATCAGGAGGCCTTGGCCGCATTGCAGCTTTTCTTCGATGCAGTCAGAAAAGAAGAGGCCACCGCTGATCTTGCCCGGCGGCTGGTCGAATATCTCACCAAGGCTCGGTGCCATCCGGGCCTGCGGTTCGAAAAAGACTGAGTGCCTCGCTATTTCAAAGGGGAATCAGGAAAAAGCCTTTCAGCTGACCTCTCCCTCTTCTCCCGGTCGGGGGGAGTGCGGTGGGAGAAGAGGGCCGGGGTGATGAGGGGCCAACGGACCGAGGACGCCGAATCTGAAAAGTCTGGTCAGCGCCCGTCCGGGTCAGCCTGAGAGCCATTATCGGCATTCGCCGTCGCGGGAGCCGGGCTCTGCGAGCTACTGCCGTTTGGGTCAATTTGATAGCCATTCTTAGTCATCACCCTATTCGGCTCCCCCATGCTCCCATTCTTCCCCCAAACCGAGCTCACCACCCTCCACAGCCACCCCACAAAATCCAGCGAAGCCGGAGCCCCGACCGCCCTCCCATGGGCCTGGGCGCCTCGCGAAGGCGCCGCCAGGAGGGCGGGGGAGGCGAGGGTGGCGGCGAGCACGAGGACGAGGATCATCCGAGGCAGTCGAGACATGTGCAGCTCCTTTCAGGGAGAGCGCTCCGGGACGGCCCGGGTGGCCGCGCGGGCGTCTCTCCCTATAAGGTGCTTCCAGACGGGAGAAAAGACCTCCCGAAAAGCCACGAGATGAGGTTTTTACGGGAAAAGGGATTGACATGGCGAAATCAACCGCGGGCGACCCCGCCGACCTGAGGCTGGTGGTAACCTTCCTGCGCTCGTTGCGGAGGTGGACCCAGGAAGAGCTGTCGAGAGCCTCCGGGGTCGACCGGGGGGTGATCTCCGACTACGAATTGGGGGCCAAGTCGCCGACGCGCAAGACCCTCCAGCGGCTCACCGCGGCGGTGGGCCTCCCGGACCGCTGCGTGGAGATCCTCCTGCCGGTCTGCCGGGCCTGCCGGCTGGCCCTGGAGGCCTCCAGCGCCTCGCCGGAGACGGAGCCCCTGGAAGAGGACCTCGCGGCCGGTCTGGGGCCCGCGATTCTCGACGCCGTCCTCCCTCGCCTGGCGCCGCACCTCCTGGCTCTGGAGGAATCGCTGGGCGAAAACGCTTGAGGGGAATCCGCCGGCCCCGGCGAGAGCCCCGCCGGTCGGAATGAGACCTTCGCGAGATCCGGCGGAGGGCTCGCCGGGGGTGGCAGACGAAGAAATGACCCCGGCCATCCTTCCGCCGGAGCCGGCGGCCGACTTGCCGGGGCCGGCAGGAAGACCCATGACCCCGGCAGGCCTTCCGCCGCGGGTGGCGGACGATTCGCCGGGGGTAAAGGACAAACTTTTGACTCCGGCAAGCCACCTGCCGGCCCCGGCGGCCGGCCCGCCGCTCTTCAAAGGGCCTACAATTCCCTGAAGCAGTCAAGACAAAGGAAGATCCTCATGGGGCAGCGGGGTGGGCTCCGATGGAGAACGTGGGGCGGCGCGGCTCTGGCTGTCTTCGGGCTGGCCGCCCCGGCCGGCGCGCAATCCTGCACGGCGACCGGACCGGTCAACGTGGGCCTGGACAGGGGAGAGTCGTCGACGTGCGCTCGGGATCTGACGGCCGGGCGCTGGACGGCTCTCTGTACAAGCGCTGGTAAGCGGAGGGCTTTCCCTTAGAGGGCGTCTCTACAGTGGGGCCGGACGGAATCGCCACTTTCGAGACACCCTCTTAGAACGTATCCCCCGTCGAAACCAGCCACTGCACGCTCTGGATCGAGCGGGTGCGGTCGAGGGGGAGAGCGACGTCGAGGTGGAGGACGGCGCCGCGGGCGGAGCGGCTGGAGGCGATGCGCAGGCCGAGGCCGATGTCCTTGAGGACCCTCTGCTGCTGCTGGAGCGCCAGCGCGCGGTTCTGCGCGGTGAGGGTGTCCACGAACCAGGCCTGGCCGGCGTCGAAGAAGACCGCGGCGCCCAGATGGGCCAGGTGGAAGACCTCGCGGTCGCTGTAGAAGCGCTGCTCCAGGGTCAGCAGGAAGCGGCGGTCCCCCGCCTGGTAGCGCAGTGGATAGCCGCGCAGGCCGCTGTCGCCGCCCAGGAGGAGCTGGTCCTCGCCGTCCAGACGGTGGGCGAGGTCGGCGCCCAGCGAGGCGTAGAAGACCTGCGAGCCGAGGTCGCGCAGGTAGTAGCGCAGGCGCCCTCCCGCCACCAGGTTCTCGGCGTCCTTCCGGTACCAGCGGGTCGAGGCGCCGAGTTGGAAGAGCACGAGCTGGCCCGGCGTCGGCCGCCAGCCGTCCGCGACCGCGGTCTGGGCCACCCAGCGGGTGCCGTCGCCGCCGAAGGTGGGGGAGGAGAGGCCGAGGAGCAGGCTGTACTGCCGCCCCAGGTTGAGGTCCTCGGAGCGCTGGATGCGGTCGAGGTCCTTCTCGACCACGTACTGGCTCTGCACCGACTCGAAGCGCACCCACGGATAGGCCAGCACGCGGTCCGGCGGCAGCGGCAGCTTGCGGATCTCCTTGCCCAGTGGCCCCCGGCCGAGGAGGCCCAGAGGGAGCTTCGAGGAGCGCGAGAAGTCGTCCCGCGTATAGGTGAAGCCGGCCTCCCATCGGTGGGTGAAGCCGTCCACCAGCCCCGGCGAATAGCCGCCGTAGGCCTCCACGAAATCGGTCTGATGACGGAAGAAGGTCTCGGCCTTGCCGAGAGTGTAGAGGCTCTCCAGGCGGTCGTCGCGGAAGCTCCTCATCCCCGCGGCCCAGTGGGTGTCGAGCGAGTAGAAGGGGCGCTCGATCTCCAGGCGCTGGCGGCCGCCGTCGCTGTTGTCCGCGTAGGAGGCGAGCAGGCGGACGCGGCTCCCCAGCAGGTTGGGATCGGTATAGCGGACGAGGTTCGAGGTGCGGTCGATGGTGCCGATGCGGTCGAGCTCGATCTCCTTGCCGGTGCCCAGGAAGTTGCTGTCGCTCAGCGAGAAGCTGGTGCTGTTCTTCCCCCCGGCGCGGCCGAAGGAGGCGCCCCCCTGGAGGGTCCAGACGTCGCGGGTGGCCACCTCCACGTCCACCTTGCCGTCGCCGCGCGGCACGGGGCGGATGTCGACGTCGTAGAGGTAGTCGTGGGTGCGCAGGATGCGCGCCGACTCGGCGATCAGCTCGGGGTTGAAGACGTCGCCGGGCTTGAAGAGGAGCTGGCTCTTGATCACCCCCTCCCGCGTGGTGCGGTGCAGGCGGTTGGCGAGGCGGAAGAGCTTGCGGTTCTCCCCGGGATCGTCGGGATTGAAGATGTCCCTGGCGGCCACCCGGACCTCGCCGATGACGCTCCCCGGCGGGATTGTCGGGGCCTCCGGTCCCGGTGCCAGCACGGGCTGCCGCGCCGCCTGATCTCCCGCGGACAGCCACCGGTAGAAGCCCGGCGACGGCTGGGCCTGGACGGGGGCGGCGCAGAGAGCGGCGGCCAGCAGGCTGGCCGCGGGCAGCAGGCGGTCGGAGGCTGGCGGGCGGCGCAGGCCGCGGCTCGAATCCATGCAGAGACTCCGTGGAAGACCCGTCAGTTATACGGATCATAGCGCGCGAGCGTCGCGGACGCCATCGCCGGCCCGGGAATTTTCCGCCCGCGGGCCGCCTTTATCGCCGGAACAACGATGGATCGTCTCGCGGTCAAGAACAGGAGCGATGAAGTGTGTAAATTATGCACCATTTGACATAAGCACGTGACTTGGTACAATCCCGCCAGTTTGCATCCCTGAGGATGTAGATCCCACTAGCGACCGAGAGGACGGGTAGTTGGGCGCTCCATGCGCGCTCGGCTCCGCAGGAGGGACCAGGAATGCGTTTACGTGTGAAGTGGATCTTTGTCAGCAGCGCGCTGGCGCTGGCCGCCGGGCCGGTCTGGGCGGCGGGCAGCCCGCCGGTGGTCCGGAGCCAGGATTTCGCCGCCACCGCCGCCGGTCTCGCGACCGGCGCGCGTCTGCGGCTGGAGGGCGTGCAGATCGCCGACACCGGCGAGCCCGCGACCTTCGACCTGGAGCGTTTCGAGGTCTTCGCCAAGGACGCGAAGATCACCGTCCACGGTGACCGGGGGGACCGGGTGCTGAGCCCGCCGGCCAACTCCTACTTTCGGGGCACCCTGAAGGACCGGCCCGACTCCCGCGTCTTCCTCGCCCGTCTGGCGGACGGCAGCACCCGGGGGATGGTCAGCGCGCCCGGCGAGACCTACCTGATCGGCGCCGATTCCGCCGCGAGCGAGGCCAAGGCCCTGGGCGGGCCCCTGATGATGCACCGGGTCGATCCCGTGCTGCTGAAGTCCTCCCGCCGCGACACCGCCACCTGCGGCAACGCCAGCCTCCCGGAGGGTCCGGGCAACAAGATGCTCGACTTCGGGGACGTCACCGCCTCTCCGGCCCTGGCGGAGAAGGCCACGGCCGCCGGGACCACCACCGCCCTGTACACGGCGCGGATCGCGATCGAGACCGACTACGAGTTTTTCCAGATCTTCAACGACGCTACGGTGGCCACCAACTACGTGGCCAACCTGGTGGGCTTCGCCTCGACGGTCTACGCCGCCGAGCTCAACACCACCCTGGTGGTGCAGTCGCTCAGCCTCTGGCAGACCAGCAACGACCCGTGGACGCAACGGAACACCCTCTGCAGCCTGCTGGAGTTCGGAAAGTACTGGAACCAGAACAAGACCGGGGTCTCGCGGACGATCGCTCACTTCCTGAGCGGCAAGCTCAGCGGCGGCGGCATCTCCTGGGTGGGGGCGCTCTGCCGCAGCACCTTCACCACCGGCTACACCTCCTGCCCCGAGCTCGGCGCCGAGACCACTCCCTGGGGGGGCGACTACGGCTACACGGGCAACATGTACGGCGAGTTCAACATCAACAACCCGGTGGTGGTGTGGGACATCTACTCGTTCGCCCACGAGGTGGGGCACAACTTCGGCTCCAAGCACAGCCACTGCTACAACAACGTCGGCGGCAGCTCGGAGCCCATCGACAAGTGCTACTCCGGCGAGAGCGGCTGCTACTCCGGCGCCACCTCGCTGCCCGGGCCCTCGGGCCAGGGGAGCGGCACGATCATGAGCTATTGCAACCTGATGTCGGGGACCTACAGCAATATCTCCATGACGTTCGGCACCAACTTCGCCTACGGCACGCTGCCCGGCCGGGAAGCGGCGCAGATGAGCAACTACATCGGAGCCGTGGCCGCGTCCAATTCGGCCTGTCTGGCCCCGGTCAGCGGCGGCGGGGGTGGTACCGGCGGTGGCGGAGGCGGCTCCAATCCGCCTCCCCCTCCTCCTCCCTCGGCCCTGCCGTTCAGCGACGGCTTCGAATCGGGGACCATGGGCTCCTGGCAGTGAGCCCCGGATAGAAAAACCCTGGCCCGGGATTTGCCCTTTCCATCCCCAGAGCAGTACGCCCAGAGATCGGGTGGGGAAGGCAAGTCTCTGATTCCACAGCGTTTCGTGTTGTGGCCAGGGACAAGGATTGGAGGTCTGGGGTGACAAAAACTGTCTCCAGGTCCTCGGAGGAACCTGAATGCGTTGGAGCGTGAATCGGATGATCCTTGCCGGCTGCGCGGCCTTGCTCGCCGCCGGACCGGTCCGGGCGGCGGGCCCGGCGCTGCCGGCGCTGCCGGCGATAGAAAGCCGGGACTTCGCGGCCACGGCCGCCAGGGTGGCCGTGGGCTCGCGCCTGCGGCTGGAGAACGTCCAGGTGGCGAATTCCGGGGAGGCCCGGGTGCTGGTGCTGGAGCGGTTCGACGTCTTCGCCAAGGACGCGAAGATCATCGTCCATGGCGACGGCGGCGAGCAGAAGGTCCTGCCGGCGCCCGCGAACGCCTATTTCCGCGGCGTGATCGACGGCCGCCCCGAGTCGCGCGCCTTCCTGGCCCGGCTGGCGGACGGCCGCACCCAAGGGGTGATCAGCGACGCGGACGACATTTACATGATCGGCGGCGACGCCCTGACGGCCAAGGCCCTGGGCGGCCCGCTGGAGATGCACCGGGTCGATCCCGTGCTGCTGAAGGCGGCCCGCGGCGAGGCCTTTAACTGTGGCAACGCCAAGGTCCCGGGCCTGTCGGGCAAGGGGGCGGCCGCCCTCGATCTCGACGGGATCACGGAGGGGATCACGGAGCCCCTGGAGAAGACGACCGCCGCCGCCACCCCCGCCCACACGGCACGGGTGGCGATCGAGAGCGACTTCGAGTTCTACTCGCTGTTCAACAACACGACCAACGCCACCAACTACGTGGGAAACCTGATCGGATACGCCTCGACGATCTACGCCGCCGAGCTCAACACCTCGCTGGTGGTGGCGTCGGTCGACCTGTGGACGACCAGCAGCGATCCTTGGACCCAGACGAGCACGTTCTGCGGGCTGCTCGAGTTCGGCAAGTACTGGAACCAGAACAAGACCGGGGTCTCGCGGACGATCGCCCACTTCCTGAGCGGCAAGTCGCTGGGCGGCGGCATCGCCTGGCTCAACGTGCTTTGCCACGGCCCCTTCTTCAGCGGCGGCGCGAGCTCCTGCCCGGGCCTCGGCACCGAGTCGACCTCCTGGGGGGGCGACTACGGCTTCACGGCCAACATCTCCGGCACCTTCAACATCAACAGCCCGACCGTGGTCTGGGACATCTACTCGACCTCCCACGAGATGGGTCACAACTTCGGCTCGCCCCACAGCCACTGTTACAACGGCCTGGAGGGGAATTCGAGCCCGATCGACATGTGCTACGGCAGTGAGTCGGGCTGTTATTCGGGCGCGACCTCGCTGCCCGGCGCCGGCAGGAGTGGTACGATCATGAGCTACTGCCACCTGCTCGGAGGATACGGCGCCATCGCGCTGACGTTCGGCACCAATTTCTCCTTCGGCGTGCAGCCTGGACGTGAGGCGGCGCACATGAACAGCTATATCAGCTCGGTGGCGTCGTCCAATCCGGCCTGCATCGCGCCGGTGAGCGTGAGCGGCCTGTTCAGCGATGGCTTCGAGGGCGGCGCGGTGCCGGGCCTGTGGAGCGGCAAGACGCCGTAGAACGGCAAGACGGAACGGTGACAAAGGAGCGATTCACAATGAGCAACACCCTTTCCAGACTCCAGTGTGCCACCGGCTTCGCGGCCGCGCTCTTCCTCGCGGGCGCGCTCGCCGCGGGTGCCAACAGCATCCGCGTGCCGAACGGCGGCAACCCCGAGGGGGCCGTCAAGTGCGCGTCGGGCAATCCGAACACGGCCCGCTTCAGCCAGAGCTGCGGCGCCCTGGTCACCCTGACCTCGGGCGACTCGACGGCGGCCTTCGTGCAGGACAACTCCCCCTCGGCCGACGGCGCCTACCGGGCCCGCTTCTATCTCAACCCGCGGCTGCTGCAGATCTCGGGCGGCGGCTTCGACGTCTTCGCCGCCTACGACGGCGCCGACCCCGTCCCGCCGGCGAGCTCCGGCAACGCGGTCTTCCGGGTGACGATCCAGCAGTCGGGGGCGCAGAAGCAGATCACCGCCTTCGCCCGGCTGAATTCGGGGAACGAGTCGCAGATCACGGCACCGATCGCGATCGCCAACGGCTGGCGCTCGATCGAGGTCGACTGGGCCAAGGGGACCGGCACCGGCCACCTCAACCTGTGGATCGATGGCAAGGCGCAGACGACCGGGCTCACCGCCCTCACCAACGACGCGGAGTCGATCAACTACGTCCGGTGGGGAGCCGTCTCCGGCCTGGACGGGAATTCGTCGGGCTCGTTCCGTCTGGACGACTTCGTCTCCCAGCGCAGC
>JAICSG010000815.1 GCA_025937035.1 Thermoanaerobaculia bacterium
CGCTCGATCGTGGGGGTGCCGAAGCGCGCCCGCAGACCGGCGAGCATCTCCTGCTGCTCCGGCTCGTCGAGCGAACGGGCCACCACCGTCATCCCCACGCCGCGGCAGTTGACGGCGGCCCCCAGCAGCTCCCAGTTGCCGCAGTGGCCGGTGAAGAGGACCAGGGGGCGCCCCTCGCGCCGCACCGTCTCGACCTCCTCGAATCCGAGGATCTCGACCACCGAGCCCACGAAGGCGCAGTCGCGGTGGTAGAGGTGGAGGCACTCGCCGAGCACCGTGCCGAGATGGCGGAAGCAGCCGCGGGCGAGCCGCCGGCGCTCCGTCTCCGGCATCTCCGGGTAGGCGAGGGCGAGGTGGTCGAGGGCGCGGCGGCGGTCGCGGCGGGAGAGGGTCCAGGCGAGCGATCCGATCGCCCGTCCCACCCGCTGCGAGACGCTCCAGGAGAGGCGTCCCAGGGTGGAGGTGAGCAGCCAGAGGGCGGCGTTGAGCGCGGCCGGCTCGAGCCGGGCCCTCAGACGGCTCTTCTTGCGGCGGGGCATGTCACCGCCAGTCGGCCAGGAGATGGACGACGAGCTGATCCCAGTGGCCGCGGGCCCGGAGGACCAGCTCGCACATCTCGCGCACCGCCCCCCGGCCGCCGGGCAGCGACAGCACCCGGTGCACCCGCTGCCGCACCTCGGGCACGGCGTCGGCCGGCGCGAAGGAGAGGCCGCAGCGGCGGATCACCGGCAGGTCGAGCAGGTCGTCCCCGGCGTAGGCCACCCGCTCGGGCACGGCGCCGTGCTCCTCCAGGAAGGCGGTGAAGGCGGCGTCCTTATCGTGATGGTTCTGGATCAGGGCGTCGAATCCCACCTCGCGAGCCCGCGCCTCCAGGGCGGCGTTCCCCCGGCCGGAGAGGATGCCGATCTTCAGCCCCGCCTCCTTGGCGAGCTTGAGGCCCACGCCGTCGCGGACGTGGAAGACCTTCCACAGCTCCCCCTCGGGCCCGTAGACCAGCGAGCCATCGGTGAGCACGCCGTCGCAGTCGAACAGCAGCCAGTCGAGCCTCTGGGCCCGGCGGGCCAGATCGTCGTCGGCAATTTTCATGGGATCAAGCTCATGGGTTTAGAAAAGCTCCAGCCCCCACAGGTCGTGCACGTGGACCACCCCTTCCAGCCGGCCGGCCTCGTCGCAGACGAAGAGGGAGGTGATGCGGTGGTCCTCCATAATCTTGAGGGCCGCCGCGGCCAGCTCGGAGCCGGGGATGGTGCGCGGATGGAGCGTCATGCGCTCGCCCGCGGTGTGGTTGAGGATGGTGCCGTCGTCCGTCTGGAGGAGCCGGCGGAGGTCGCCGTCCGAGATGCAGCCGGCCAGCCGCCCCTCGGGGTCGACCACGGCGGTGATCCCCAGCCCCTTCCTGGACATCTCGTAGATCGCCTCGCGCATGGGCGTGTCGAGGAAGACCCTGGGGAGGGCGTCCCCGGCGTGCATGAGCTGCTCGACCTTGAGCAGGCGCTTGCCGAGCTGTCCGGCGGGGTGGAGGCGGGCGAAGTCCTCGCGGGTGAACCCCCTCGCCTCGACGAGCGCCATGGCCAGGGCGTCCCCCATGGCGAGGGTGGCCGTGGTGGAGGCCGTGGGCGCCAGCCCCAGCGGGCAGGCCTCGCGGTCGATCGCCACCGGCAGGCTCAGGTCCGCGTGGCGGGCGAGCGGAGAAGAGGAGTTGGCGGTCATCGCCACCAGGGGGATTCCCAGGCGCTTGAGGGTCTCGACCAGCCGCAGGAGCTCCTCGGTGGTGCCGGAGTAGGAGGCGGCGAGCACCACGTCGCCGGGCACGATCATCCCGAGGTCGCCGTGCACGGCCTCGGCCGGATGAAGGAAGAAGGAGGGGGTGCCGGTGGAGGCGAGGGTGGCCGCGATCTTCTTCATCACGATGCCGCTCTTGCCCATCCCCGTGCAGACCACCCGGCCGGCGCAGGAGCGCAGGAGCTCGACCGCGCGGTCGAAATGCTCATCGAGCTGCCCCACCAGCCCGCGGATCGCCGCGGCCTCGGTCTCCAGGACCTCGGCGGCGACCTGGCGGGGGGACCTCAGCGAGACGGGATTCATCTTGGCGGCAGAGCTGCTCATAGAGCCCCCCGGATCGCGATCAACGACCTCAGCAGCCGTTCCGCCCTCTCGGGGTCGAGCTGCACGGCGGCGTCGGAGCGGGCGTGCTCGGGGTCGGGGTGGACCTCCAGGAAGACGCCGTCCGCGCCGGCCGCCACCGCCGCCCGGGCCAGGGGCTCGGCGTAGGCCCGCAACCCCCCGCTCTCGGCGCCGCCGCCGGGGAGCTGGAGGGAGTGGGTGACGTCGTAGATCACCGGGATGCCGTCCTCGTGCATCATGGCGAAGCTCCGCATGTCCACCACCAGGTTGTGGTACCCGAAGGAGGCGCCCCGCTCGGTGACGGTCACTTTGGAATTGCCGGCCGCCCGGGCCTTGTCGACGATTTTCCGCATGTCGTCCGGGGCCATGAACTGCCCCTTCTTCACGTTCACCGCCCGGCCGGTGCGCGCCGCGGCCACTACCAGGTCGGTCTGCCGGCAGAGGAAGGCGGGGATCTGGAGCACGTCGCAGACCTCGGCCGCCGGCCCGCACTGGCCCGGCTCATGGACGTCGGTGAGCACGGGGAGGCCCGTCTCCGCCTTGACGATCCCCAGCACCCGTAACCCCTCCTCCAGGCC